>NZ_JBLTJC010000055.1:0-40633 GCF_048158785.1 Streptomyces colwelliae
GACACGGACTCTGTGCCGAACTGCTGCCCGAACTGGTCGGCCTGGACGAATGGGGCTACCCCGTGCTCCACGGCCCCACCATCCCGCCCGAGCTGCTCCCCCACGCCCGACGCGCGGTCGCCGCGTGCCCGGTGATGGCACTCCGCCTGAACCGCGTGCCCGCACCTGCGCCCGATCAGGTCCCTACCCGCGGCTCAGCCGCACCACGCCGAGCGGTGTCCCACGAACAGCCGGGATGACCGTCGATCGCCGTGCCGTCGTCGGACCGTCCGCGATCGACGTACGACTGCCTGACTGCCCGACCGGGCGATCCGCGTCCAGCCGGGCGACTCGCGTCGGCTCGAACTCGCCAACTGACCGTCGGCGACAGGGGGATGGGGCCGAATGGCCCCGTGAGAGGCCCCGGAGACCCCTCCCACCCCGGCGGACGACGAACGACGCTGGCATCGAGGAACACACCGAGCAAGGGGAGGTGCTGATCATGCTTGCGTCCGTCATGGCCGGAGTGGACGGATCTGCGGAGAGCCTGGCCGCCGCCGAATGGGCGGCCCGTGAAGCGTCGCGTCGCGGCCTGCCGCTGCGGCTCGTGCACGTCTGGGACCGGCATCCGCGCCCGGCGGAGGAAGAGTCCGAAAGCGCCGTCCAACGGCATCTGGCGCGGAGCGCCCTGCGGCAGGCGCAGGACCGGGTCCAGGCGGTGTGCCCGGACGTCCGCCTGGCCAACGAGTTGGTGGAGGGGCCCGCGATCGCGGAGCTGCTGAAGGCGGCCGAGGAGGCCGAACTGCTGGTGCTGGGCTCGCGCGGCCTGAGCGGGTTCGCCGGGTTCCTGGTGGGCTCGGTTGCGCAGGGCGTGGTGGCCCGTGCCACGCGTCCCGTGGTTCTCGTCCGGGGCGGCGAGACGGCGGCTGACGAACTCCTGCCGACCGACGACAACAGGGTCGGCCGGCGGACCGGGTACCGGGACGTGGTATTGGCCGTCGACCTGGACGCACCGGGCGACGCCGAGATCGAGTTCGCCTTCGAGGCGGCCCGGCTGCGCGGCGCGCGGCTCCGTGTCGTCCACGCCTGGCAGACGCCGGTCCTGGGACTCGGTCCCGGCGAGGTCGACCTGCTCAACGACCCGCACCGGGCGGAGGAATGGCAGAACCTCCTGAACGGCGCGCTGCGGCTGTGGCGCGACAAGTACCCCGATGTCGAGGTCGTCGCGGCGGTGACCAAGGACCGGCCCCAGACCGCGCTGATCCGGGCCGCCTCCGGGGCAGCTCTGCTCGTCGTCGGCCATCGCATTGCCGAGCGGCCTGTCGGCCGCCGTACCGGCCCGGTGACTCACGCCGCCATCCAGCACGTCGACTGCCCGGTCGCCGTGATCTCGCACGTCTGAGGAGCGACCACCGTGATGACGTACTGGAACCAACACAACATGAGCGGCTGGGACTGGTTCGCGATGTCGATCGGCTCGGTCCTGCTGTGGGCCGTGCTCCTGACCGTCGCCGTCCTGCTCATCCGCAACCAGATCCACACCTCCCAGCGCTCGAACACCGTCGCCGCGCCCCCGCCCGAGCAGGTGCTCGCCGACCGGTTCGCCCGCGGGGAGATGGACGAGGAGGAGTACCGCAACCGCCTGGCCGTCCTGCGTACGGACGGCTCCAGGCTCACCGAACACTGAGGTTCGGGGTGGGACGACGATCGGCGGCAGAGGCCCGTCCGTCACCCCACCCCGTGCGTTCCGGCCGCGCGGGCTGTCCGTCGAGGGGGGCTGATCGACCGGGTACGCGTCGGACCCAACGGGTCTGCAATCGGGACCTGTTGGTGTGTTGATGGGTCCGTCCGGCCCCTGTGGCAGTGCCGGGGGCCGCACGAGTCTGGAGTCCGGTGGAGCGCCTCTTCCGTCCAGGGAGGGTGCCTGGAGAGGGGTGGACTGTGATGAGTGGACCCGTGGTCGTGGGCGTGGACGGTTCGCGGTCGAGTCTGGCGGTGGTGGAAGTCGCCGCGCAGCAGGCCGAGCGGCTCGGCGTCGGCCTGGATCTGATGCAGGTCATCGGCTGGCCGTCCGCAGACGCACCGTCCGCAGTTCCCTCGTGGGATGCGGTCAGGGCCGGTGCACTGGCCGAGGCCGAGCGACGTGCGCACAGCGCCGCACCGGGCGTGAGGATCTCGCGCGAAGTTCTTGTCGGTGAACCAGGGAACCTGCTGGCGGCTGAGTCGGACCGCGCGTCCCTGACCGTTGTCGGAAGCAACGGCACCCGAGGACACGGCACCCTGGGCGACGACTCGCTCGCCGGGCGCCTGTCCGCACGAGCGTCCGGGCCGCTGCTGGTGGTGCGCGGCAGGCCGAACCCGGCCGGCCCCGTGCTGCTCGCCGTCCACGGTATGTCGACACTTCGTGAAGCCGCCGAATTCGCCTTCGCCGAGGCCTCGTTGCGGGGAGCCGACTTGGTGGCCGTGCATCTGCGGCCGTTCGTCGCCACGCGGCCGTTCGTCGCCACGCGGCCGTACGGCGGGTCCGGTACCGCCGTGGCGGGCGACGACGAGGACTTCGCGCTCGCCGAGACCTTGTCCGAGCTGCGCAAGCGGTACCCGGACGTCAACCTGAGCTGCCGTCGGCCACACGGTCGATCCAGCCGGGCTCTCGTCGAGGCCAGCGGTGACAGCCAGCTCCTGGTGGTGGGTGTGCGTGGCCGGTTCCGGTTCGGAGGCGGCCTGCTGGACCCGGTCGGCCGGACGGCTCTGCGCGAGGCGGACTGCCCCGTCGCCCTCGTTCGCTGCTAGCCCCGGCGGACGGCCGCAGCAGAGCAGCGAGTGGCCGGTGGAACACCAGTTGGTGTTCCACCGGCCACTGGCACGTGCGGCGGACGATCGGGCCAGGTCCGCCATCTCTGCCGACGGCCGCTTCAACGGGCGGGCACACCCGACACAGCGGTCGGCGGTGTGCCTTGCTCCAACGCCTGACGCGCCGAGCGGCGCGGTGAGGCGGGCCCCTGCTTGCCGTAGCCCAGGCGGAGCACCATCTGGGCGTGTTCCCGCCACCCTCGACATGCACGTGCCCGGCCGCCAGGCCGCCGTCAGCGAGTCGCTGGGGCACAACGAACTCGTCGTATCGTGCCAGTGCGGATGATCCAGAACCGGTCGACGTGGGCACCCTCCTGGACGAGCCGGGTGCCCTGCGGGATCGACACCTCGCGGGCGAGCTTCATCAGCTGTTCGCGGTGGTCCGCGGTCAGAGCCCGCGGCATGCTCGTGGTCGGGGAAGCGTTCATGGCGTACCTCCGGAAAACGCACGTATCTACCACCTCCACCGTCCGCCCGTGTGTCCCGACGGACCATGGGCCACCCGGCCCGCGGGCCGGGCCGATCGGCGCCCCGGTAGAGCCCTACGGCACCCTGTGCCACCGGGTTGTCGGCGGTTCGATGTAACCGAGAGAGGTACTCGATCGACTGAGCACGAGGGGGTGGACACCGTGGGTACGACCTTGACACCGGAGTTCTGGAGGCAGTTCGCCGTCCTGCTGGTGATCGCGACCGTGGCCACCGCCGTACTCAGCGGTGTACTCGACGCGCTGGTGCTGCGGATGCGCGCCCACCGGACACCGCAGCGGCCGCCGGCCTCACCGCTGGTCCGCACACACCGGCCGACCCGGCGGACACCCGTCCACCACTGACGCGCTGGACGCACTGTTCGCGAAGGGCTGAGCCCAGAGCCGCCGACACGGAATGCGGTGACCTGAGAGTTTGCCGCTTCCCCGAAGACAGGGGTGCCGTCGGCGGCCCACCGGAGGGTTCGTACGATCCGCCTGCTGCGGCTGTCCCGGATGGCGAGCGACCTGCCGCAGCTGGCCGAGGCCGACTTCAACCCCGTACTCGCGGCACCGGGCGGAGTGTCCGTCCTCGATGCCCGCGTCCGCCTGCTGCCCACCGGGCCGCAGGACCCGTATCTGCGCCGACTTCGCTGAGGAGGGAACACCATGAAGCACAACAAGGTCGGCTCCGTGATGACCGCGGAGGTCGTGCGCGCCACGTACGGCACGCCGTTCAAAGAGGTGGCACGCCTGCTCGGCGCACACCGCATCAGCGGCCTGCCCGTGGTCGACGAGGACGACCAGGTCATCGGAGTCGTCTCCGAGACGGACCTGATGGCCCATCAGGCCGAAGCGCCCGACCCGTACGAGCCGAGGAAGCGGTTCCGGTTCGCGGACCTGACGCGCGGCGGCAGGCAGCGGGCCGCGAAGTCCACGGCCCGTACCGCCGGCCGGCTGATGACCGCGCCGCCCGTCACCGTGCACGCCGACGACACCATCGTCGAGGCCGCCCGGACCATGGCCCAGCACCGTGTGGGGCGGCTGCCCGTCCTCGACGAGGAGAACCGGCTCGTCGGCATCGTCACCCGCCGCGACGTGCTCCAGGTCTTCCTGCGGCCCGACGCGGAGATCCGCGACGAGGTCGTCGCCGAGGTCCTGGTGCGTGCCCTGTGGCTGGCGCCGAGCAGCGTCGACGTCTCCGTGGTGGAAGGCGTCGTCACGCTCGCCGGTCACATGGAACGCAAGAGCGAGACGGAGATCGCCGTCTCCATGGTCCGGCAGATCGACGGTGTCGTCGCGGTCGTCGACCAGCTCTCCTACCGGACGGACGACTCCCGCATCCAACCGGAGGACCAGCAGTACCAAGGAGTCTCCGAGAACTGGCTGCGTCACCTGTGAAGTGAGAGGAGGCAGAACACCATGCCCACCAGCGTGCTGGTCGCCTACGGGACGACCAATGGATCCACCGCGCAGATCGCCGAGGCCGTTGCCGAGGTCCTGCGCAAAGCGGGGCTCGTCCCCGACCTGTTGCCCGCCAGGTCCGTCGTGGACGTGACGCCGTACGGTGCCGTGGTGGTCGGCGGCGGGCTGTACGCCGGCCGTTGGCACCGCGACGCCCGCCGGTTCCTGAGCCGGCACGGCCGCCAACTGGCCAAGCGCCCGCTGTGGTTCTTCAGCAGCGGACCGTTCGACGCCTCCGCCTCCGAGCGGGACATCCCGCCCGTGCACGGCGTACGGCGGGCCATGATCCGGCTCGACGTCAGGGGTCATGTCACCTTCGGCGGTTGCCTGGAGGAAGGAGCCAAGGGACGTATCGCTCAGTCGATCGTGCGCAACGGGAAGGGCGGGGACTTCCGCGACTTCGGCGCGATCGAGGACTGGGCGGCACGGATCGCGGACGAGCTGCTGACGGGGCGAGAGGAGGGCTGACCTGTTGTACCTCCCTCACGAAGAGCCCTGGCGCGAAACCCGATGCGCCGGGGCTGTTCCGTGTCGCGGGTCCGTGTCAGCGGTTCACCGTCAGGGGTACGGTGTCGACGGTCACCGTCCTGCCGTCCTTGGGGGACAGGAAGTACGCGGTGAGCAGACCCGCGCCGGTGCGGGCTGCCTTGTAGGGGAACGTCACGTCGAAGGTGCCACGCGTGCCGGTGCCGGACGTGGCCTTGACCATGACGTCGTCGGCGGTGCGCCCGGTGGCGTCCGTGACCTTCAGCCGGAACCGCGCCTCGAACGTGTTGGCGCTACCCCACACCCTCAGCGGGGTACGCGCGGTGTCACCGGTCATCGGCGACTCCACCAGCACGGCGGGCGCCCGGTCCTCGAAGTCGGCCCGGCCGACCGGCCCGTTCAGGACGATGCCCTCGGCGCCGAAGGACGTGACCGCCTTGCCGTCTACCTCGAACGCGACCTTGTGGACGGTCGGGAAACGGGTCACCGTGAACACGACCTGGGCGAGGCGCTCCCGCATCGACAGGCTGCCGCCTCCGTCGTCGTAGCGGCCGGAGAGGTCGACCGTGGCCACGTGGTCGCGGACGACGAGAGAGCGCAGCCGGGTTCCGGACGGGACAGCGGTGGTACGGCCGTGGGCTCGCTCGTAGCGGTCGGGACCGGCCAGCAGAGCCCGTACGGCGGCGGTGGCGGTCGTCGGCGCGGTCACGGTGCGCGGGGCGGGGGAGACCTTCTCGCCGTGCAGGAAGTACACCCCCGTACGGACGCGGGTCGCCGAAGTACCGCTGGTGCCGCCGGAGTTGCCGGTGGCGGGGGCCGTCGTCGTCTGCGGGGCCGTCGTCCTGGACGGGGCGGGGGTGCCCGAGGTGCCGCCCGACGTGGCCGTACCGGTTGTGGGCGGCGAGGTCGGGCCGGTGGCGGCCGCTCTTCCCGTACCGGTGGTCGTACCGCACGCGGTGGCCGCGAGCAGAGGCAGCGTCACGGCCGCGGTGAGCACGGTGGAACGGCGCCGGTGCCTGCGGGACGCGAGTGATGATGTGCTGTTCATGGCATTCTCCTCCGACACTTCAAGCGAACTCCTGCCCGGAGCACGCCGCCAGGGCCGCACGACCCAGGCCCAGGGCCGAACGGCCGCGCAACCTCGGGCGGTTGGGAGCAACCGCCGCGCCCGAGTCCGCAGCAGCCCCGACGCCGATACGGAGAGGGCCGAGCAGGCCCGACGCGGGGACGGAAGGCCCATGCGCCGGGGGCCGGTGGGCGAGGACCCTTGAAGGGAACGGTCGACGAAGGGGGCACCATGTCTCTGGCCCACGCACAACACGGCCGTGCGGCCCTGCACTTGGCCCACGCCGCGTCCCTCGCGCCCTCGCCGCACAACAGTCAGCCCTGGTTCTTTGCCGAGGAGGGCCACGACCACGGCTTCGAGATCCACGCGGACCGCGGGCGGCGCCTCGCGCTGACCGACCCGGGCGGCCGGGAGACGGTGATCGCCTGCGGGGCCGCCCTGTTCAACGCGCGGATCGCCGTGCGCGACCTCGGCTTCCGGCCCGCCGTCGACCTGCTGCCGGAGACCGGGAACCCGGCCTATCTGGCCCGGGTGGCCTTCGCCGCCCACGCCCCGGCGACCTACGACGAGGCGCTGATGGCGGGCGCGATGGCGCACCGGCACACGCACCGCGGGCCGTTCGGGGCCGACCGGGTTGGGGAGGAGCTGCTCGACGACCTGCGGGAGCACGCACGGGCCGAGGGGGCCGATCTCCAAGTCGTCGACGGTGCGGACCAGTTGGACCAGCTCGCGGACCTGGTGCGCACCGCGGAGGACGTGCACCGCGCCGACCGGGGGCACACCGCCGAGATCGCGGGGTGCGTCGGGCCGGCCGGGGTGCCGGCCGAGGCGTGCCTGTACCACCCGGACTGCGTACTGCTGGCCGGCCGTGACTACCTGGGCCTGGTCCGGCAGTTCGCCGTCCCGCCGCAGAAATGGGTGTCGCGCACCGGCACGGTCGTCGTGCTGACCACCCCCTACGACACCCGCGCGGACTGGCTGCGCGCGGGGCAGGCGCTCCAGCGCGTGCTGCTGTACGCGGCGGCCCACGGGGTCCGGGCGGCCTTCCACACCCAGCCCCTCGAAGTGCCCGCGGTGCGTGCGGAGGTCCGTACACGCATCGCCTTCGGCCGGTTCCCGCAGCTGGTCCTGCGCCTCGGCCACACGAACCAGACATGGGCCACGCCACGCCGCGGGCCCGCCGAGACGCTGCTCCGCAGTGACCTGCCGGTCAGGTGAGGACCATGACCCCCAGCAGGCGCGGAAAGCCTGCCCAGGTGCGCTGTTGGCGGCTTCGGCCCAACCTCCTGAGGCGCCGCAGCCACGTCGTCGAGGCCTGGCTGCTGCTCGCCGCCTGGATCCTCGCGGTCCTGGCGGCGGTCGGCACGGGCGCGTGGACGGCCCTCGCCGTCGAGCGGCACGTCGACGCCCTGCGGGCCGAGCGGCACCCGGTGCCGGCCGTGCTCGTCGAGGACGCGGTGCGCACCGTGGGCACGAGCGACGGCAGCGACAGCTACCGGGCCACCGTGCGCTGGACCGCGGCGGACGGGACGAAGCGCACGGGGCTGGCCCACGTGGACTCCGACAGCATGGCCGGGTCCACCACACAGGTATGGCTGGACGCCGGGGGCCGTCTGGTGCCCACCCCCGTCAGCTCGGCTCAGGCGCGACTCGAAGGTGTGGTGCTGGCGGTGTGGACCGCCGTGGGCGCCGGCGGGGCCGTGCTCCTCGTCGGCCGGGGGATGTCCTGGCGGCTGGAACAGCGGCGCCTGGACCAGTGGGACGCCGAGTGGGCGCGCGTCGGTCCGCGGTGGGGTCACAGGACCGGCTGACGGGCCCCTGCGTCAACGGTCAGCAGATTCGGGGGAGTTGCTCACCGAGCGGCATCTCCACGATGCGCCGGGCGCCGACCAGGGTCCGCAGGGTCACCCGCTCCCGCGGCCCCTCCCGCAGGACTTCGCCGATCCGTACGGCCTGCGCCCCCTCGGGTACCGACCGCATCGCGGCCAGCGCGTCCCCGGCCGCGTCGGCGTCGACGAAGGCGACCAGACAGCCCTCGTTGGCGACGATCAGCGGGTCCAGGCCGAGCAGGTCGCAGGCCGAGGCGACCGCCTCGGGCACGGGAACCGCGCTCTCCTCGATCTCGACGGCGGCGGACGAGTCGCGGGCGATCTCGTTGAGCGCGGCGGCCAGCCCACCCCGCGTCGGGTCGCGCAGTACGTGCACGGCACCGCCGAGCGGCGCCAGGGCCCGCACCAGCCGGTGCAGGGGCCGGGAGTCGGAGGCGATGTCGCCCTCGAAGCCGAGGTTCTCGCGGGTGCTGAGCACGGTCGTGCCGTGCAGTCCGATCGGCCCCGACAGGAGTACGGCGTCCCCCGGGCGCGCCGACGCGGCGGACGGGGCGAGGAGTTCGTGCCGCTGTCCGACGCCGGTGGTGTTGATGAACAGCCGGTCGGCCGCACCGCGCCCCACGACCTTGGTGTCCCCGGTGATCACAGGCACGCCGACGTCCTGGGCCGTTTTCCCCAACGACTCCATGACGGCCCGGAGTTCGGCCAGCGGCAGTCCCTCCTCGATGATCAGGGAGACCGACAGCGCGAGCGGCCACGCGCCCCGCATCGCCAGGTCGTTGACCGTGCCGTGCACGGCGAGGGACCCGATGTCCCCGCCGGGGAAGAACAGCGGGCTCACGACGAAGCTGTCCGTGCTCATCACCAGCCCGGGGTGTCCCGGCAGGAGCGCCGCGTCCTCCATGGGTCCCGTCCCGCCGCCGACGGCGGGCAGCACCAGCTCGTCGAGCAGTTCCCCGGTGAGCCGTCCGCCGGCGCCATGGCCCAGCAGGACGACCTCGTCCTCGTGGGCGGGGGTGGGGCACTGGATGTTCATGCCGTGCTCCTCGTGGGCGTGCGTCCGGCCGCGTGGAAGGCGGCGCAGGTGCCCTCGGACGACACCATCGGGGCGCCGAGGGGATGACGGGGCGTGCAACGGGTGCCGTACGCGGCACAGTCGGTGGGCAGCCGGGCCCCGGTGAGGATGGTCCCGGCGATGCACTCGGGGTCCTCGACCGGGCACAGTCCGCCCACGTCGAAGCGCCGGGCGGCGTCGAACTCCTGGTACTCATCGGCGAGTTCGAGCCCGCTGTCGGGGATCTCGCCGATACCGCGCCAAGCCCGGTCGGTCACCCGGAACACCTGGCGGACCGCGTCCTGCGCCGCGGTGTTGCCCGCCCGCCGCACGGCCCGCGCGTACTGGTTCTCCACCTCGTAGCGGCCCGACTCCAGCTGCCGTACCGCCATGAGGATGCCCTCCAGCAGGTCCAGCGGCTCGAACCCCGTGACCACGATGGGCACTTGGTACCGGGCGGCGATCGGCTCGTACTCGGTCCAGCCCATCACCGCGCACACGTGCCCGGCGGCGAGGAAGGCTTCCACCTCGCAGTCGGGATCGTCGAGCAGTGCGGTCATGGCCGGCGGCACGAGGACGTGACTGACCAGCATGGAGAAGTTGGCCAGTCCGAGGCGGGCCGCGTGCAGTACCGCCATCGCGTTGGCTGGCGCCGTCGTCTCGAAGCCGACGGCGAGGAACACGACCTCGCGGTCGGGGTGTTGGGCGGCCAGGCGTACGGCGTCCATCGGGGCGTAGACCACCCGTACGTCCGCGCCGCGCGCCCGCAGCGACAGCAGGTCGGTGTCCGTGCCGGGCACCCGCAGCATGTCGCCGAAGCTGGTGAAGAGCACGCCGGGGCGGGCGGCGACGGCCATGGCCCGGTCCAGGGTCTCCAGCGGGGTGACACAGACCGGGCAGCCCGGGCCGTGGATCATCCGCATTCCGGCGGGCAGCAGTTCGTCGATGCCCTGGCGGACCAGGGTGTGGGTCTGGCCGCCGCACACCTCCATGATCCGCCAGGGCCGCGTGGCGGTCCGCCGCAGCTCGTCCAGCAGGTGCCGGGCGAGCTCCGGATCCCGGTACTCGTCCAGGTACTTCATCGGTGCGTGAGGTCGAGCCGGACGTCGACGACCCCCTCCACGGCCCGCACCGCCCGGGCCACCACGGGCACGAGCGACCGGTCGGGCAGGGAACCGCCGAGCGTGACCACGCCCTCGGTGACACTCACCGTCAGGGCGGTGGTGACCGGGAGCCGGCCGAGCACGTGGTGCCGGACCTCCTCGGCGAGCTCCTCGTCGCCCCGCAGGAACACCTTCAGCAGGTCGCTGCGGCTGACGACACCCTGGAGCATGCCGACCGCGTTCACGACGGGCAGTCGCTTGACGTGCCGCCGGGCCATGATGCGGGCGGCCTCGGCGAGCGTGGCGTCCGCGTGCACGGTGACCGCCGGGGCGCTCATCAGCTCGCCCGCGGACACGGCGACAGCCTTGGTCCGAGCCTCGGGGTCACCCTCGTCGGTGTCCCGGAACTCCTCCTTCGCCAGCAGATCCGCTTCGGAGACGACCCCGACCACGCGGCCCTCGCCCGCCAGCACCGGCACGGCACTGACCTTCCACTGGTCCAGCAGCTCGACGATCTCCTTGAAGGGCGCCTCGCTTCCGATGGCGACGGCGGTGTGGGTCATCACATCGCTCACGGTGTACGGAGATTCAGACATCACAGCCTCCCGCGGTTGTGTCCGAGGTACGGACGACGGTCAGGTCGAGGAAGTGGGTGGAGCACGAGATGCACGGGTCGTGGTTGCGGATCGCCCGCTCGCACAGGGCCGTCAACTCGTCGTCGTCCGGGTCGTGTTCACCGATCGCGCGCTGGGCCAGACGGCGCAGGTCGTCCTCGATCGCGCCCTGGTTCTGCGCGGTGGGCGGCACCAGCAGCGCGCTCTTGACGATGCCGTCGGCGTCGAGTTCGTAGCGGTGGTAGAGCAGCCCGCGCGGCGCCTCCGTGGCACCGTGCCCGACGCCCGCGACCGGCGGCACGTCCGTGTACGGGCGCGCGGGCGGCTCGTAGCCGTCGATGATGCGCAGCGCCTCGGCGACGGCGTACACCGTCTCCACCGCGCGCACCAGGATGGACCGGTACGGATTGCGGCACACCGCGCCCTCGCGCGGATCGCCGAGCCCCGCCTCGACGGCCGCCTCCAGCGCCACCGGCGACAGCAGTCGCCCGCTGATCGCGAACCGGGCGAGGGAGCCGGTGAGATGCAGGCGCCCGTCGAGCCGTGAGTGCAGGGCGGTGGAGTGGGCGACGTGGGTCTCGACGACGTGCTCGGTGAAGTCCCGTACCGGGAAGGAGGAGGAGGAGGTGGTGCCGTCGGCGCGCAGGACGGCCGGGGTGCCGCCCTCGATGGCGTACGTGCCGGGTTTGGTCAGCGCGAGCAGGTCGGCCTCGACGCTCGCGTCCGGGAACTCGAAGCCCGCGACCCAGCGCACGGTCTGCCACGCGTCGTCGAGGGCCTGCTTCAACTCCTCTGTCAGCGACCGCAGTTCGGTGCGCGCCGGAGCGCGGTGGAAGCCGCCGAGGCGGACGTTGACCGGATGTATGGCCCGTCCGCCGAGCAGCTCCATCAACGAGTTGCCCGCCTTCTTCAGGCGCAGCCCCCGCTCGACCTCGGCGCGGTGCGTGCGCGCCAGGTCGATCGCGCTGGGTCGGCCCAGGAAGTCCGGGGCGTGCAGGAGGTAGATGTGCAGGGCCTGGCTCTCGATCCACTCGCCGCAGTACAGCAGCCGGCGCAGATCACGGATGACCGGGTCGACGCTCACCCCGCAGGCGTCCTCGATCGCCGCGCACGCGCTCATCTGGTAGGCCACCGGGCAGATTCCGCACACCCGGGCCGTGATGTCCGGCGGCTCGGTGTACGAACGGCCGCGCAGGAACGCCTCGAAGAAGCGCGGCGGCTCGTAGATCTCCAGCCGCGCGTCGGTGACCGTGCCGTCGTGCACATGGAGGCTGAGAGCCCCCTCGCCCTCGACCCGCGACAGCGAGCCGACGTGCAGCACACGGGATCCGCGGTGCGTCACTTTCCCAACTCCTTGTCGAAAGCAGGGGCGTTGAAGGTGTGCAGGAACCGGACCACGGCGTCCTCGTCGAGGCCGTCGCGGCGCAGCAGCGGGATCAGCGCCGGCAGGTTCACCGAACCGGACGGGCCGAAGCAGCCGAAGCAACCGCGGTGGTAGGCCGGGCACAGCGCCCCGCACCCCGCGTGCGTGACCGGGCCCAGGCAGGGGGTGCCGTGGGCGACGGTGACGCAGACCGTGCCGCGCCGCTTGCACTCGAAGCACACGCTGTGGTCCGGGACATCCGGCTTGCGCCCTGCCAGGAACGCGGTGATCACCTCGATGAGCTGCCGCCGGTCGACCGGGCAGCCGCGCAGCTCGAAGTCGACGTCCACATGGGCCGACACGGGCGTGGAGGCGGCCAGCGTGGAGATGTACTCCGGGTGCGCGTAGACCGTACGCCGGTACTCGTCCACGTCCGCGAAGTTCCTGAGTGCCTGGATGCCGCCGGCGGTCGCGCACGCCCCGATGGTCACCAGGTGGCGCGAGTCCGCGCGGATCGCGTGGATGCGCTCGGCGTCCTCGGCCGTGGTCACCGAGCCCTCGACGAGGGTCAGGTCGTACGGACCGGGGGCCATCGCGCTCGACGCTTCCGGGAAGTGGGCGATCTCCACCGCGCCGGTCAGCGCGAGGAGTTCGTCCTCGCAGTCCAGCAGGGTGAGCTGACAGCCGTCGCAGGAGGCCAGCTTGAACACCGCGAGTGTAGGTGCCATCTCACAACTCCCTTACGGACAGCAGGGGTTCGGCCAGGTCCCAGCCCACGACCGCACCGGCCTGGCACACCAGCAGCGGACCGAGCTGGCAGTGCCCGCAATGCCCGGTCGCGCAGCGCATGTTGCGCTCCAGCGAGACCCTGATGTGGTCACGGGGCACACCGCGGTGGGCGAGTTCGCGGGCGGTGGCGCGGATCATCGGCTCCGGACCGCAGACGAACGCCGTGGTGTCGTCCGGATCGAAGTGCGCCCGCCCCAGCAGCTGGGTGACCACGCCGACGTCCCCGTGCCAGTCCGCGTCGGGCTGGTCGACCATCACGCCGGTGTAGGCGGTGGCCCAGCTCTCGATCTCTTTCCGGCCGATCAGGTCGTCCGGGGTGCGGGCCCCGATCAGCACGTTGATACGGCGGTACGCCTCCGGCTCGGCCAGCGCGCTCAGGATCAGCGGCCGCAGCGGGGCGAGCCCGATGCCGCCGGCCACGACCAGCACGTCCCGGCCGCGCGCCTGCTCCAGGCCCCAACTCGTTCCGTACGGGCCGCGGATGCCGACGACGTCACCGACCCGGGCCGCGCACAGCCCGTCGGAGACCGCGCCCACGGAGCGGATCGTGTGCGCGAGACCTCCCGTGGCCCGAACGGAACTCACCGAGACGGGAATCTCGCCGCGACCGAAGCAGTGCACCATCGCGAACTGCCCCGGCACGAAGTCGCGCAGTGCGCCGTCCACCGGTTCGAGTCGCAGCGTCACCGTGTCGCCGGTCTCCTGCCGGCGGGCGATCACGCGATGGGGGACCGGTACGGCGGTCATCGCGGTTCCTTGGTCTCGTACGTCCCGTACAGGTCGATCAGCCGGGCGCGGGCCGCGTTGAGCCGGTGGGCCAGCACCCGGCCGACCCAGTGCTCGACGGCCTGGCCGAAGGCGGGGTCGTCCAGGCACATCAGCCGGACGGCGACCGCGTCGAACTCGTAGGCCCGCAGCTGGGTCACCGACCCGGCGCCCAACTGCCAGACGTACGGCTCGTACAGCCAGGACCAGCCGACGAGATCCCCGACCCCGAGCGTCTCGACGACCGGCGGCCGACGGCCGGGCACGTGCATGTCGAGGGCGGCCGTGCCGTCCCGGATGATCCAGAACCGGTCGGCGTGCCCGCCCTCCTCGAACAGCCGGGTACCCGGCGGGAATTGGACCTCGCGACCGATGTGCAGCAGTCGGTCACGGTGGTCGTGGGGCAGCGCGTGATTCATGCGGAGAGCCATCGAGGGAGGCATCAGTCCGTCTCCGTTCCGTGTTCGGCGTCCAGCGCGGCGACTTCCTCCGTGATGTCGATACCGGCCGGGCACCAGGCGATACAGCGCCCGCAGCCCACACAGCCGGAGGTGTCGAACTGGTCGTGCCAGGTGGAGAGTTTGTGGGTCAGCCACTGCCGGTAGCGGCTGCGGGGCGTGGAGCGGACCGACCCGCCGTGCAGATAGGAGAAGTCCAGGTCGAAGCAGGAGTCCCAGCGCTGCCAGCGCTCGGTGTGGTCACCGGTCAGGTCGGTGACCTCCTCCGTGGTGGTGCAGAAGCAGGTGGGGCAGACCATCGTGCAGTTGCCGCAGGTCAGACAGCGCTCGGCGACGTCGTTCCAGCGCTCGGCGTCCAGGCTCCCGCCCATCAGCGCCCGCAGGTCGACCGGCGGCATGGAGCGGCCCATACGGTCGCGGGCCGCGTCCACCGATTCGCGGGCGGTGGTCTCCGTACGCGCGTCGGCCGTGCGGTGCGGCACCTGCTCCAGCAACTGCGCGCCCTCCCTGCTGCCGACACGCACCAGGAACCGGTGCCCGTCCGCGTCGACCACCTCGGTCAGAGCGAGGTCGTAGCCGGGATCGGCCGCGGGGCCGCCGCCCATGGACACGCAGAAGCAGGTCGCGCCGGGTTCGGTGCACTCGGCGGCGATCAGCAGCGCGCGCCGCCGGCGTTTCCCGTACCCGGTGTCCTCGTGCGCTCCGCCGGTCAGCACCCGGTCCTGGATCGCGATGGCCCGCAGATCACAGGGCCGGATCCCGAGGAACGCGTACGACGGCGGCTCGGCCGTCTGCCCGGTGAACACCATGCCGCCCTCCGATGTCCGGTCGGCGCTCCACAACCGCTCACGCGCGGGGTGCAGATACGACTTCCAGGACTGCGGGCCCGCGCTGTGCGCGAAGGCGGCCCCGTCCTCGCGGGGGACCAACCGGTAGCGTCCGGCGTCCAGTTCGACGCCCCAGCCGTACGGCAGTGCTTCCGCCGAGGTCAGCTCCGACAGCACGATCGCACCGTCGCGGACGGTCGGTCCGACGACAGTGCGTCCCTGTGCGACCAGAGCCGCGACCAGGGCGTCCAGACCGTGCCGGTCGAGTACGGCGGCCGGGGCTGTGGTGGCGGTCATGTCGTCGTCCTCCTCGTACCGGGCGGATCGCGCTTGTCCACCTTCAGGTTCCGACGCGCGGCAGCGCCCGCGGCAGGGGCCGACCGGCCCTGCCGACCGAGCCGACCGGATCAACAGCAAGGAACGTGACAACCAGCGCCCCCGAAGGGGCGCGGGGAACTGCGCGCCCGGCCACGGGCGGCCCGCGGTCTCGAAACGACCAGCGGTTTCCCGGCTGCACCCAGCGGAGCGCTACCGCAGCGGCTCGCCCAGCTCGCCCTCGACCGCGCCCGCCATCGCCCGCAGCACGTCCAGCGTGCGCCGTGCCTCCGCCTCGTCGACCAGAGTGATCGCGAAGCCGACGTGCACGATGACGTACGACCCCACGTCCGCCTCGGGTGTGCAGCTGAGGCAGACCTCGCGCCGGATGCCGCCGAAGTCGACCGTGGACATCAGCAGTCCGGCGTCGTCGTGGATCTCCAGGATCCGTCCCGGTATGCCCAGGCACATGCGTGTTCACCTCTCCCCGGCCAGCCGTGCGGCCGCGACCGCCGCCTGGCCGTAGCTGATTCCGCCGTCCCCGACGGGGACCTGACCGCCGACCAGCACCCGCAGTCCCTGCGCGTGCAGTCGGCGTTTCACCTCGGTCAGCAGCCGCCGGTTGACGAAGCAGCCGCCGCCGAGGCAGACGGTGTGCGGTGCGCCGTCGGCCACCGCCCGTGCGACCAGTTCCGCGGTGACCAGGCCGAGCGTCACGTGGAAGGCGGCGGCCAGCCTGGCCACGGGTTCCCCGTCGGCCTGCCGTTCCAGCAGGTCGGTGAGGGTGGGCGTGGGGTCGTACACCCACAGGCCCTGCGCCCGTACGACGCGGTGGGCGAGCGGTACGGCGTGTTCGTCGCCCGCCGCCGCTTCGAGCAGGACGGCCGCCTCGCCCTCGTAACTCACCCGGTCGGCGAGGCCGAGCAGGGCGGCGACCGTGTCGAAGAGCCGTCCGGCGCTGGAGGCCTGCGGGCAGTTGACGTTCCGGGTGACCATGGCGCGCACGATGTCGACTTCCGCCGGATCGAGCCGGTCCGTGAAGGACCGGGTCAGCCACGGGTAGGGGAGCGGGGAGCCCAGGGTCTCACCGCCGAGCAGCCGGCCGAGGGCCGTACGGGAGGGATGGCGTACCGCCGCGTCGCCGCCGGGCAGGGGAGCTGTCGCGAACCTGCCCACGCGGCGGTAGCCGCTCAGGGTGGCGACGAGGATCTCGCCGCCCCACAGCGTGCCGTCGTCGCCGAGCCCGAGGCCGTCGTAGGCGACCCCGAGGAACGGACCCCGCACCTCGTGCTCGGCCGCGCAGGCGGCCACGTGCGCGTGATGGTGCTGCACCGGGACGCGGCGCAGCCCCTGCGCCTCGGCCCACCGCGTGGACAGATAGCCGGGGTGCAGATCGTGCGCGAGGGCCACCGGCTCGATGCCGGTGAGCCGCTTGAGCCGGTCGTACGACGCCAGGAACGCCTCGTGGGCCGCGACGTCCGCCAAGTCGCCCGTGTGCGGCCCGAGATGGGCCCGGCCGTCGGCGGCGAGCGTGAACGTGTGCTTCAGCTGGGCGCCGGCCCCGGCGACGGGTTCGCGCACGCGCAGCGGCAGCGGGGCCGGGGCCAGCCCGCGCGCCCGGCGGACCGTGATCCTGGTGCGGCCGGTGCACTGCACCACCGAGTCGTCGTAGCGGGAGCGGATCGGTCGGTCGTGGGTGAGGAAGCCGTCCGCGACGCCCGCAAGGACGCGCCGGGCCTCCTCGTCGTCGATGGTGATGGGCTCGCCGCCGAGGTTGCCGCTGGTGATCACGAGCGGCCTGGCCAGCTCGTCGAGCAGGAGGTGGTGCAGGCCGGTGGTGGGCAGGAACAGGCCGATGCGGCGCAGGCCGGGATGCACCTCGGGCGCGAGCGGGTCCGTGCCGTGCCACGGCATCCGGGCCAGCAGCACCACGGGACGCGCCGGGGACGTCAGAACCCCGCGCTCGGTGGCACCGATCCGGGCCAGCCGCGCCGTGGTGCCGAGGTCGCGGACCATCACCGCGAACGGCTTCGTCGGGCGGCGCTTGCGGCGCCGCAGCTCCGCCACGGCCACCGAATCGCCCGCGTCGCACACCAGTTGGTAGCCGCCGAGCCCCTTCAGCGCGACGATCCCGCCCCCGGCGACGCACGTGACCGCAGACCGCAACGCCGCCTCACCGCGCAGTTCCCCCCAGGCCAGCTCCGGTCCGCAGACGGGACAGGCGATGGGCTCGGCGTGGAAGCGCCGGTCGGCCGGGGCGGCGTACTCGGCCGCGCAGTCCCGGCACAGCGGGAAGCGGCTCATGGTCGTGCGGACACGGTCGTAGGGCAGGTCCTCGATGATGGTCGCCCGTGGCCCGCAGTCCGTGCAGTTGATGAACGGGTAGCGGTGGCGCCGGTCGCGGGGATCGCGCAGTTCGCGCAGACAGGCCTCGCAGATCCCCGCGTCGGGCGGGACCTCGCGTGCAGCGCCGTCTGTGTGCGGGGGCGCGCTGTGCCGGACGTGGAATCCCGGACGGTACGCCGACTGCCGTCCGCCGTCGGCCAGTTGGACCCGGCGTACCCGCGCCAGCACCGGCGCGTCGGTCCGCAGCCGGGCCGCGAACTCGTCGATCGCGTGGGGCGGTCCGGCGATCTCACCCTCCACATGACCATTCACGTTGGCCACCCAGCCGTCGAGGCCGAGCCGGGCCGCAGTGCGGTACACGAAGGGACGGAAGCCGACACCCTGGACGGTGCCGTACACCTGGAAACGCCGCATCATCACGACCGCCCCCCGGCCAACTCGTCCTGATATCGGGTGAGTTCGTCCTCGACTGCCGTCACGAGCGGGTCGACGGCGGCGGCGACGGCGGGGGAGAGACCGGTGCCGAACGAACCGTCGGCGCCCTCCACCGCGTACACGACCAGGCGGCCCGGCAGAAGTTCGAGGACCCGCGCCAGTTCGACGGCCTCGCCCAGACCCAGTCCGTGCGAACTGGTGGTCCGCGGCCCGTCGAGGCGCTGGGCGTCGAGTTCGAGCCGGTGGACGCGGCCGGGGGTGCCCGGGTGCGCGTGGGCCGCGTCGACGACCACGGCGAGCGCGGCGCTCTCCCACAGTGCGATCAGCCGGCCGGGATCACCGTCGCAGGTCGCCCACACGGTGTCCAAAGGGTGCGGCCTGGCCTCGGCCCGCTTCCGGAGCCGTTCGACCACGGCCCAGCCCACACCGTCGTCGCGCCGGAACTCGTTCCCGACGCCGATGACGGCGATGCGCGTACGCGTCCTCATGCCTCTCACCGCCCCGGTCTATGACGGCACGACGGCGACAGGGCAGCGCGCGTGCTCCAGGAGGGCCAGGGCGGTGGAGCCCGGGGCGGTGTGCCGTCCGACCACCACCAGTCCGGACGTCTCGGAGGCGTGGGCCAGTGCCCCGGCCGGGGGGAACAGCAGTACGTCCTCCCGGACGTCGACGTCCGGGTATTTCCCGCGCCACGGACGCAGCGCGTCGGACAGCAGGTCCTCCTCGTGGTCCTCCCAGGTGGCACGGTCCGTCTCCGACACCGGTACGGGCGACGGGGCGGCGCCCGCCGGGAGTGCCCACGCGTGCACCGCGTGCAGCCGGACGCGGTGCAGGCGGGCGGCCTCGAAGGCGAAGCCGAGCGCGCCGCCCGCCGGGTCACGGGCATCGACACCCACGGTCACGGCGTCGGTGTGGTCCGGGGCGTCCGTCCCCGCGAGGGTTTCGGGCACCAGCACCAGGGGGCCGGCGCACCCGGTGGCCAGGGCCGCCGCGGTCGACCCCAGGGCGACCCCGGCGTGCCGGCCCTCGCCGCGCAGGCCGAGCACGACCAGTTCCGCGTGTGCGCCCACTGCCCGCAGCTCGGGGACGGGCGGCCCGGTGAGGCTCACCGCCCGGACCGTCAACGACGGGTGGCGGGCGGTGAGTTCGGCGACCACGTGGTCCGCCACGGTGTCCGGGCGGTAGGGCCACCGCTCCACCGGGTCCAGGTTCTCCGGCGGTGCCACATGCACCACCCGCAGGGGCAGTCCGCGCCGCAGTGCCTCGCGCGCCGCCCAGTCCGCGGCGACACGGCTGCGTGCCGACCGGTCGACTCCGGCGATGATCACTCGTTCCATGGTGTGCCGCCCTCCAGGTCCGTGGCCCTTCCACCCTGACCGTGCGGGGCGGGCCCGGGCAGGGGCCGAACGGACCCCGGTCGGAGACCTGGCGGCCCCTACCTGCCCGTAGGCCGCGGGACGACGCTGGAGGGGAGGAGCAGACCGAGCGCAGGAGGTGCGGATCATGCTGCCGCCCGTCATCGCCGGAGTCGACGGTTCCGCCGAGAGCCTCGCCGCCGCCGACTGGGCCGCCCGCGAGGCGGCACGCCGCGACCTGCCGTTGCGGCTCGTGCACGTCTGGAACTGGCACCCGCGCCAGGAGGACGGCGAGCCCGTCACGGCCGCCATGGGGGTACCTCCCACGCCCTTAAGGCAGTGGGGGAGGCATCAGGCGCGCCGTGTCCTGCGGCAGGCCAGGGCGAGGGTCCGTGCCGTCGCCCCGAACGTCCTCCCGTACGACGAGCAGGTGGAGGGTCCCGCGACCGCCGCCCTGCTGAAGGCGGCCGAGGAGTCCGAGCTGCTGGTGCTGGGTTCACGTGGGCTGAGCGGGTTCACCGGGTTCCTGGTGGGCTCGGTCGCCCAGGGTGTGGTGGCCCGTGCCACCCGTCCCGTGGTTCTCGTCCGGGTGGACGAGGAAGCCGCCGGCGAACACCTTCCGGCGCGCGGCGGCCGCCCCTCCGTCCTGACCGGCTACCGGGACGTGGTCCTGGGCGTCGACCTGGGCGAGCGGTGCGACGCGGTGATCGAGTTCGCCTTCGAGGCGGCCCGGGTCCGTGGCGCGCGGCTCCGCGTGGTCCACGCCTGGCGGCAACCGTCCGCGCTGGGGCTCGGCCCCGGCGAGATCGGCCTGATGGGCGGAGCGCGGCGGGCCGAGGAATGGCTCGGCTTCCTGTCCGCCGTACTCCAGGTGTGGCGCGACAAGTACCCCGGCGTCGAGGTCACCGAGACGGTCGCGGAGGGCCGGGCCCGGTCCGCGCTGCTCCGGGCCGCCTCGGGAGCGAGCCTCCTCGTGGTCGGCCGGCACCTCACCGACCGTCCGGCGGGCCCGCGCATCGGGCCCGTCACGCACGCCGCCATCCATCACGTCGGCTGCCCGGTGGCCGTCGTACCCCACGAGTGAGAGGCCCGAGTCCTGATGACCGCACCGACCAAGTACGTGTACGAGTTCGCCGAAGGCAGCCGCGAGATGGCGGCCCTGCTGGGCGGCAAGGGGGCGGGCCTGGCCGAGATGACCCGGCTCGGGCTGCCCGTGCCGCCCGGATTCACCGTCACCACCGAGGCCTGCAAGGCCTACCTGAAGACGGGCGAGGAACCGCCTGAGCTGGCCGTCGAGGCGGCCCGCGCACTGGCCGCGCTGGAGCGGGCCATGGGCCGCACCCTCGGCGCGCCCGACGATCCGCTGCTGGTGTCCGTGCGCTCGGGCGCCCGCTTCTCCATGCCCGGGATGATGGACACCATCCTCGACATCGGCCTCAACGACCGTTCCGTCACCGGGCTCGCCGAGGCGTCCGGGCAGGAGCGGTTCGCGTGGGACTCCTACCGGCGCCTCATCCAGATGTTCGGCCACACCGTGATGGGCGTGGACGGCGACCTGTTCGAGGAGGCCATCGCCGCGCACAAGGCACGGCGTGAGGTGACCGGTGACCACGACCTCGACACCGCCGAACTCGTCCTGATCACCGAGGAGTTCAAGGCCATCATCCGCAAGGAGACCGGCGAGGACTTCCCGCAGGACCCGGCCGAGCAACTGGCCCGCGCCATCCGCGCGGTCTTCGACTCCTGGAACGGCGAACGTGCCCACATCTACCGCCGCCGCGAACACATCTCCGAGGACCTCGGCACGGCCGTCAACGTCCAGGCGATGGTCTTCGGCAACCTCAGCTCCCCTGTGACATTCGAGAGCAGCGGCACCGGCGTCACCTTCACCCGCGACCCCGCCACCGGCGAACGCGGCATGTACGGCGACTACCTGCCCGACGCCCAGGGCGAGGACGTCGTCGCGGGCGTCCGCGACGCACTGCCGCTCAGCGAGCTGAAGCGGCTCAACCCGCGCGTCTACGTCCAACTCGCCGATCACCTGCGGACGTTGGAGCGGCACTACCGCGACCTGTGCGACGTCGAGTTCACCGTCGAGCGCGGCAAGCTGTGGATCCTCCAGACCCGCGTCGGCAAGCGCACCGCCGAGGCCGCCTTCCGCATCGCCCACGA
Source organism: Streptomyces colwelliae (assembly GCF_048158785.1). Taxonomy (NCBI): domain Bacteria; kingdom Bacillati; phylum Actinomycetota; class Actinomycetes; order Kitasatosporales; family Streptomycetaceae; genus Streptomyces; species Streptomyces colwelliae. The sequence goes on from NZ_JBLTJC010000055.1 coordinate 21,735, forward strand.
CCTGCGCGAGGAGGGCACGATCACGCCGGACGAGGCCCTGGTCCGCGTCGACGGCGCCGAACTGACCCGCCTGATGTTCCCCCGTTTCGACACCACCCCGGCCGACATACCCCTCGCCCAGGGCGTGCCCGCCTCACCGGGCGCGGCGGTCGGCGTCGTGGTCTTCGACTCCGCCGAGGCGGTACGCCGTGCCGCGGCCGGCGAGGACACGGTCCTCGTCCGCCGGGAGACCACCCCCGACGACCTCCCCGGCATGATCGCCGCACAGGCCGTCCTGACCAGCCGGGGCGGCAAGACCAGCCACGCGGCCGTCGTCGCACGCGGCATGGGCAAGGTCTGCGTCTGCGGCGCCGAAGCCCTCACCGTCGACCCGACAGCCCGTCAATTCACCACGGAAGCAGGGGTGTTGGTGCACGAGGGCGACACCGTCTCCGTCGACGGCACCGCCGGCACCGTCCACCTCGGCGCACTCCCGCTGACCGCGTCCGACGTCGGCCGCGCCCTGGAGACCGGCGCCGCGAACGGCCCGCTCACGGAGGCGGTCCTGGGCGCCCTCACCCACGCCGATTCCGTACGACGCCTCGAAGTCCGGGCCAACGCGGACACCCCCGAGGACGCCGTACGCGCCCGCAGTCTGGGGGCGCAGGGCATCGGCCTGTGCCGTACCGAGCACATGTTCCTCGGTGAACGCAGGGCGCTGGTCGAGGCGATGATCCTGGCCCGCGACGACAGCGCCCGCCGGGAGGCCCTGGCCGCTCTACTGCCCCTGCAACGCGAGGACTTCACCGGAATCCTCACGGCGATGGACGGACTGCCGGTGACCATCCGGCTCATCGACCCGCCGCTGCACGAATTCCTGCCGGACCGCACGGAGTTGGCCGTACGCCTGGCCCGCACCGAGCACCCCGACCCGCACGACCGCGAACTCCTCGCGGCCGTCGAGCGCATGCACGAGCAGAACCCCATGCTCGGACTGCGCGGCGTCCGGCTCGGCCTGGCCGTACCCGGTCTGATGGCCATGCAGGTGCGGGCGATCGCCGAGGCCGTGGTCGCGCGGCTGCGCGCCGGCGGCCGGCCGCGCGCCGAGATCATGATCCCGCTCGTCGACACGGTCGAGGAACTGCGCCTGGCGCGCACCGAGGCGGAAGCCGTCCTCGCCGAGGTCCAGGAGGAGACCGGCACGACCCTCGACTGCCCGATCGGCACGATGATCGAGCTGCCGCGCGCCGCGCTCACCGCGGGACGTATCGCGGAGTACGCCGACTTCTTCTCGTTCGGCACCAACGACCTGACCCAGACCACCTGGGGCCTGTCCCGCGACGACGCCGAGGCCTCCTTCTTCCCGCTGTACCTGGAGAAGGGCGTCTTCACCGTGTCGCCGTTCGAGACGATCGACCAGGAGGGCGTGGGCCGGCTGGTGGAACTGGCCGTCGAGGCGGGCCGGGCGGTCAACTCCCGCCTGGAGACCGGGGTCTGCGGCGAACACGGCGGCGACCCCGAGTCCATCCACTTCTTCCACCGGGTGGGGCTCGACTACGTCTCCTGCTCGCCGTTCCGCATACCGGCGGCACGCCTGGAGGCCGGACGGGCGGCACTCATGGACACGACCGGGGGCAGCGACAGCAGGTGACTGACCCGGTCGGACGCGACGGCAGTGCGGGCACAGGTCTCCTCCGTGATCAAGGAGTGTCGCTCCATGGCCACGGGGCCTGTGCCTGCCTCACCTTGAGGACGTCCTGAGCGCTGGCTTCTCGTTCTGGAAGATCAGGTCGAGGTTCGCCTCATGGCCCTTCCCCACTGAGAGGACCTCGGTCCGTCAACTCAACCTGGCGGCCGATTGACGGGGCGAGCACGGGCGCCGCCCGAGAGTGGCGAGGCGGCGCTGGACTCCCCTTCCGGCGCCACCTCGCACTTGACCGTCCTCACCAGCCACCAGAGGCGCGACGCGGGAGTGCACCCTGGACTCGAAAAGGCTGGGAAGGACGAGGGGCTGGAGCTACGTAGTCGGCGATACGGCTCCAGCCGCTCACAGTGGTCAGATAGTCACTGCGACCCGGGGGCAAGGGGCCGAAAGATGCGGGCCAACGAGAAAGGCGAAAGCCCTGCACGGCGAGCGTATGCCAGCAAGGGTAATGGCGGTAGCGCGTGATTCAGCCGATACCAGCCAGGACGTCCAGTCTTCGATCTTGGCGTCCCTCGCCGGCATCGCGCGGAATTCCCTGTCCGGTGAGGGCTGTTGATCGGTTACCGTCCGACCGTTGCCGCCCGGATCCTAGGCCTCGTCATCCAACTCGCTCGCGGGTGGGAGCTGGGATTGCTGGCCGGCCACTTCGATGAGCCGATAGCGGCGTTGACTTCGCCTGCCCGCGGCTGAGCGCAGGACGAAGCTTTCCAGTGCTACCTCGACCTCTTCGTCAAGATTTGCTTTGACGGTGTTGACCAGTGATTCGTCCACGAATCCATGGATCTCCACGCCGGCTCGGGTTTCGAAATAGAAGATCTGCCGACGCGTACGGAGGCCATCGAGGCGTCCCTGCATCCGGACGATCTCTCGTTCCTCGCGGATGATATTGAGCCGCTCGCGGAGAGACTCGGACTGCCCGGCAGAGAGGCTGGAGACGATGCGCTCTCCTGTCCCGCGCTTCACGGCCAGGCTGATATCCAGATTCTGGTTGGGCAGGCCGAAGATCAAGTCAGCCACGGCTCGTCGCACCACGGGTGACGCGCTGAACAGTGAGTCCATGGACTCTTCGTCATTGGGGCCCTCAGGAAGAGCCCGTACAAGCTCTACAGCGCCGATTTCCGCCCACGACACCCCGGCCGGCGGAAGCTCTCCTCGTTCCTCGCCGTCTGGCTGGGCGTGAGGTCGCAGGTCAACGATGACCGATCCCGGCACGGAGGCGGCCACATCCAGTCGGGCGACCTCAAAGTCCAGAAGCTGCAGCTTCATGACATCCGCAACGCGACTGCGCCGCGCTTTGGCGAGTCGAGCGACAGCGCGTTGCACACGTTGAAGGAAGTCGCCGACTTCGTTGGCCGAGATCAATCCACCATGGGTGGTGTCGGACAGGCGGAAGTTGAGGCCAGGGCCTGTAGCGGCTTCCTGGAGTCCGAGCCCGCTGAACTTCATGGCCGATGCTTGGAGGCTGGCCCGGGCAAGCTGGGAGAGTGGATCGCTGCCCTCGGTTGTCTGGAGGGCGCGGACGTAGGCGTCGCGAAGCTCGTTACTCACCAGCTCACCTCCAGATATCCCTTGATCGCCCCAGGAGCGGGTTCTCCGTCAGGCCCCTTCACCTTCGACCAGATCCCATCCCAATACTCCTCCTGCTCGACGACGCCCGCGATGACGACGAAGCTGTCGATCAGCCCGCCCATGGGCTGGACGCGGTTGGCCCGTAGCTGAGGCAGCTCCGCCTCCACGCCCTGGAGCGTGAACAACGGAATGAGCTTCTCGTGATCCTTGTCCGTCAGTGGTAGCGACGGGTCGATGAGAACGGCCAGGTCCAGATCGTCCGGCGGAGCTTCCTTATAGGTGCAAAATCCACCATCCACCCAAAAGGTGCCGTGCTCAAGAATGTCGCCGATCATGTCGGCATACAGCTGGAAGGCGCGGAAAATGCGCCTCCGGTGAGTGGAATGCGGAGCCGCCTCAACGAAGATCTCTTCGATCTCGGCCATCGACGAGATGTGACGGCCAGGCGGTAGCAGACCACTGTCAGTGAGCGCTGGAATCACGGTCCCCCCTCATGCCGGCGCAAGCCGACCATCCCGCAGCTCTGACGGGTCACCATAGCTGTGACACCAGCGCACAGAAATAGGAACGGCTGTCTCCCGTGGGACAAAGGTGCACCGTCGTTGCTTGAGCATCCTGGGCGAAGGACGCACAGGACGCGGTTACGTTGCGAGAGCGTGCGCGCTTGACATTTGGTCAGGCGGTTCCGGTGGGTGCCGGAGGAACGGGGTGTCTGGCCGTGCCCCGTGCGCGAGGCTTATCTCGATGGTGCTGGCCAGAGCGGAGTTCAGCGGCCTCACGAACGACCTCGCCGCAAGCTCAGAACAGAGCTGGCACAGCCGCCTCGATGAGATGCGGTCCCGGCTCGGCGAACGCTTTACGTAGTTGGGCCGAGAAGCCCCCGGAGGTGTCGGCGCGCGACGCTGGTACACCCATGCCCCGCGCGAGGGCGACGAAGTCGAGGCCGGGCCGGGGCAGATCGAGCAGGTCGCGGTGAGCTGGACCGTCCGCGGTAGTGCCGAGGCGCTGTGACTCCATGTCGAGGATCGCGTACGAGCCGTTGGCGAAGATCACCGTGGTGGTGTCGAGCCCTTCGCGGGCGTGGGTTCACAGCGCCGAGATGATGTACATGGCACTGCCGTCGGCCTCCAGGCACAGCACCGGCCGGTCCGGGCAGGCCCTCGCCGCGCCGGCGGCGAGCGGCAGGCCCTGGCCGATGGCCCCACCGGTGAGCGTGAGCCAGTCGTGGCGTGGCGCGCCCGCCGTGGCCCCGGGGAGCCAGAGGCCGGAGGTGTTGGCCTCGTCCACCACGATTGCCCACTCCGGCAGGAGCGCCCTGACGACGGCCGCCGCGGTCTCGGCGGTCAGTTCGCCGGTGGGCAGCGGCGGCCGTACGGCGGCCCGGAGCACCGCCGGTGCGACCGCGGCCAGTCTGTCCGCCAGGTCGTCCAGCGCCGCCGGGATGCCGTCGGCCGTCGTGGCCAGCGTGTGGATCCGGCAGCTGTCGGGGGTCAGCTCACTGGGCAGGGTCGGGTGGGCGAAGAACGACACGGGCGCGCGGGCGCCCACCAGCACCAGGTGCCGTACGCCGTCGAGTTGGGCCATCGCCCCTTCGGCGAGGTAGCCGAGCCGCTCCACGGCGGGCAGGCCGGCGCCGCGTTCCAGGCGGGCCGGGAAGGTCTCGCACAGCAGCCGGGCACCGGTGGTGGCGGCGATCCGGCCCGCCGTGCTCAGGGCCGGTTCGCGGGTGGCGGCGCCGCCGAGGAGCAGAGCCGCGGGTTCGCCGGTGCGCAGGGCGGCGGCCACCGAGGCAACGGTCCGCTCGGGTACGGCAGTCGGCGGCCGGGCGGCGACCGGCGGCGCGGGCCGGGCACCTTCCGACCAGGACACGTCGGCGGGCAGCAGCACGGTGGCCACCGCCTCCGCCACGTCGGTACCCACCCTGGCGGGGGCGTCGCAGCGGCGGACCCAGCCGGAGACGGTACGGGCCAGCGCGTCGACGTCCGACTCCAGTGGCGCGTCGTACTTCTTGTGGAAGGTCGCGTGGTCGCCGACCAGGTTCACCACCGGGGTGCCTGCGCGGCGGGCGTTGTGGAGGTTGGCCAGGCCGTTGCCGAGTCCGGGGCCGAGATGCAGCAGGGTGGCGGCGGGGCGGCCGGTCATCCGGCCGTAGCCGTCGGCCGCGCCGGTGGCCACGCCCTCGAACAGGCAGGGCACGGCGCGCAGGGTGGGTTCGTCGTCCAGGGCGGCAACGAAGTGCAGTTCGGAGGTGCCGGGGTTGGCGAAGCACACCTCCACTCCGGAGTCGACGAGGGTCCGGGCGACGGCATGGGCGCCGTTCACGGTGATTCCGCCTTTCACGCGCTCAGTCGTGTTCATTCCGGCAGTGGTGCTCGTTCCGGTTCAGTCGAAGAGGACGCCGGGGTTGAGGATCCCGTCGGGGTCGAAGGCTCGCTTGATCCCGCGCATCAGCTCGACCTTGGCGGGGTCTTCCAGCTCCAGGAAGTAGCGCTTCTTCGTCGTACCGATGCCGTGCTCGCCGGAGACGGCCCCGCCGAGGTCGACTCCCGCGCGGAACAGCCGCCGTAGGACTTCGTCCCGCAGCTTCTCGTCCGGCTGGAAGACCGCGAGGTGCACGTTGCCGTCTCCCGCGTGTCCGCAGCCGGTGATGATCGATCCACTGCTCCGGGCGATCACGTCCGCCTCGGCGAGCAGCTGGGGGAGGGACGCGCGGGGCACGACGATGTCCACGACCTCGTCGGCGCCGGCCGACTTGGCGGCCCAGAAGGCTCGTTCCCGTGCCTCGATCAACTGGCGTGCCGCCGCTGCCGGTAGTACATAGACGTCGGCAGCGCCCAGGTCGAGCAACTGCCCGCCCAGAGTTTCCACATCGGCTTCGAGGCGGTCGGCCGACCGCGCTTCGAGGACTGCGACCAGATAGCCGAGCGCGGTGGCGCGGAGCTGCTCGGGGATGCCGAGCCCGAGATCCTGCTGGGCGGTCATCGCGGCCATCGTGAGCATGTCGACGTACTCCAGGGCCAGCGGGTCCAGGCCTCCGGCCAGTAGGCGCGGTACCGCTCGCGCGATCTCCTCGGCCGTGGCGAAGGGCGCCAGCACCGTCGCGCCGTGCCCGGCGCGGGGCTTCAGCCGCAGGACCGCCTCGGTGACGATGGCCAGGGTGCCCTCGGAGCCGACGATCAACTGAGTCAAGTCGTAGCCGGTGCTGGTCTTCACATACTTCCCGCCGGTGCGCACGACCGCCCCGGAGGCCAACACGGCCTCCACGCCGAGGACATGGTGCCGGGTGACGCCGTGCCGCACGGCGTGCATGCCGCCGGCGTTGGTGCCGATCGTGCCGCCGACCGACGCGCTCTGCTCACCCGGGCGTACCGGATAGCACAGCCCGAACTCGGCGGTCCTGCGGTCGAGTTCGGCCAGGGTGACACCGGGTTGGACGACGGCGACGTGGTTGTCGGTGTCGATCTCCAGCACCCGGTTCATCCGCTCGAACGACACGACGACGCCGTCCGCACCAGGTACGCAGGCTCCGGACAGCCCGGTGCCGGAACCCCGCGCCGTCACGGGGATCTGCTGTGCGGCGGCGACCGCGACGACCCCCGACACCTCGGCGGCCGACGCGGGCCGCACCACGAACCTCGGCCGCCGTGCCACGGCGGCCAGTGACTCGTCGTGTCCGTACTCCTCCGGCACACGGTCCTCCGTGAGAACGTGCTCCGACCCCACCACCTTCGCCAGAAGCGTTCCGGTGCCGGTCATGATCCGGCTCCCTTCGTCGAACCTCTCCCGCCCCGGACGCCCCGCGCCTGCGGGCCGGAGACGCGCACGCCATGGTGCGGCCGTGGTGATGGCCGGTGACCCGGCCAACTGGCCTTGCTGTGGGGCCAGTTGGCCCTTTCTCCCCGGGACCCCGGTCTCCTTACGCCAGCACGGACTTCAGCACGTCGAAGGCGGTCGCCGGCGAACGGCTCCAACACCGCCCACTGCTCGTCAGAAAGATCCCCTCGCCCCACACCGAGATCGTCAGGAGCCGCGACGAGGAACGGAGCCGATTTTCAAAACACGGCCGAGTGGCCAAGTATGCGGCGAGCATGCGGAGGCATCCCTGTCAGCTTTGTATTCGGGTGAGGCGGCCAGCGCGAGGGCTGTGCAGTCTCGACAATCAAAACCGCGCAGATGTGACTCTCCAGCAGACCTGGATGCGGTGATGTGCCTTCTGGTGAGCAGGAGTCGCTTGGCTTTCTGAACTGCCGACTTGTTGCTCAGGGAGGCGCTGAGGGCGGAAGTGTCCACTCCGGCCGATGGCCAGGACCGCGAGGGCGAAGCAGTCGAGGCCAACGCCGGTGAAGGCGACGGTTGTCCGGCCGCCGTCGGTATTTGATGGCCGTCTGCCGGGGATGCCCGCGGCAGTCGAGGCCGTGGCGGGCGACCTCTGACGGTGAGTTCCACCGTCACCGTCGGCCTTTCACCCGAGTGGCCAACTGGCAGTTGGTCTCTCCACTGCGCTGTCGGTGGCACCTGCGACTATGGGGCAGTGGCAAAGAAGAAGCCGTCGAATCTCGCAGAACACCCGCCGCCGACGCCCGCGACGTTCAAGCAGTTGTACGGGACCGCGTTCCGATGCGCGAAGCCTGAATGCCGGGAGCCGCTGTACCGGGTGAACTCGGACACCGGTGAGACGATTCTGAACAGCAATGTCGCCCACATCCATGCCCGCAGCGAGGGTGGGCCTCGGTGGAAGCCGGGCATGACGACTGAGGAGAATCGCCACTTCGACAACCTTCTGCCCATGTGCGAGGCGCACGCACGGGAGATCGATGTCACCCCAGACCACTATCCCTCGTCGCTGCTGCACGAGTGGAAGCAGGCGCAGTCGGCCGAGTTCGCGCGGTTCCAGAAGGGCTGGGATCTCTCCGATGAACAGGTTGAAGACATCGCGAGCCTCGTCTCAGTAGTTCACGATGCTGTCGCTGCGATCAAGAGCGCGATGCCCTTCTCACCACAGCAGCGTCCGAGAGCGGACGCGCTTGAGCTTGCCGTACGTCGTGTCCGCGCCGCCCGTTCCACGCGCCTCAACGCCGTGGCCCCCGGCCGTATCGAGGAACTACTGCGCTGGATGGGTACCGAACCGGGGCTACTGGTCTCGGCGCGCGCGGGCCAGTTCCGGGTGCTGGTTGCCCCGATGGGGGCCGGCAAGACCGAGGAGGCGTGGTGCTGGTTCGAAGCAGGGCTGCAGCAGGCCTACGACGACGACGCGGTGGACATTCCGGTGTGGCTGGAAGCTTACGAGGCCGCAAGAGGACTTGAGGATGCGGTGCGCGCCCGGCTGGGCAAAGACCCGCAGTCCCGGTGCCGAGTGGTGGTCAACGATCTGGATCATGTTGATCCGCCACTCGCTCGCCGACTGGTGGCGGACGCCCGCCAGTTGGTCGAGGTCTGGCCGCACGTGGCGGTGGTGGCGACCGCGCAGCCCGGTCTGGATCTGGCGTCCGCGGAGGTCATCGAGATCGAACCGTGGCCGACACGGCGCGGGGTCGAGCTGGTACAAGTGGCGCTGGGCAGCGAACCGCCGCGGCAGATCTGGACCCCAGAGACGATCGAGCTGGTTCAGCGACCGCTAACGGCGCTGGCGCTGGCCGCAAGGCTGGCTGCGGGCCGCACCGCCGACGTGTCGCGGCTTCAACTGCTACAAGACCTTCCGCAAACGATCATCGCCAACCGTCGGCCGGCTGCGGCCAGCCCCACGGTGTGGGATGCGCTGGCGCGGTTGGCAATCTTGATCCTTCAGGCGCGTGGTCCGGTACGGGCGGCGGCTCTGGGGAACCAAGCAAATGTATGGCAGCTGACGGATACCGGCCTGGTTGTGGAGCGCGACGGGCGGCTCAGTTTCGCCCTGCCCGTCTTCGAGCAGCACTTCGGTGCCCAAGCGATAGCCACCGAAGCGTTCGGAATCGAACAGGCCGCCGACCGATACTCGTTCCCTGCATGGCGCTACGCCATCGCAAGCGCGATCGCAACCAGTTCCCGAGAATCCGGGCGCGAGACGCTTCTGTGCCGCCTGGCGCAAGCCAACCCCGCAGCACTGTCCTGGGCGATCAACGAGATCGAATCCCGCGATATGCGCACCGGGACGCGCATAGGCAACAATGTCGATCTCACCAGTGACAGAACCGTATCGCCGTGCTCCGGAGGGCGAGCGGGCGCTTCCATTGCGGCCGGCTCTCAACTGCGAGAGGCCTACACGGCGCTGCTCAACGGATTCGGTCCATCGGCCACAGCACTGGCGAACCACCGCGACGGTGAACTGATGCAGTGGGGAGTGGACTTGACGGGCGACTGGATGACCCTGGCAGAACATCGGGAACGGACAGCACCTCCCCTCGTCGCACTGCCGGACTTCGACCAGGTGCGCGACTTGCGAGCATCCGGCTGGCGCTCCACTGCGTTTTCATATCCGTCCGGGGAGTTCGGGCGATGGCGATGGGCGCGCGCCCGGATCGGAAAGGGTCTCGAACAGGCCGTGCGGCGGCGGGTACTTGCCACCAGCGCCGACAGCCCCCTCACGAGCGAACGCATGTGGTTCCTGAGCTGCTTCGTCACGAGCACCAGTGGGTTCGTACTCGGCCGTCAGTCGATCCCAATCGACGAGGTCCGAAAGAGCGTTGCGCCCATGATGGAAAAAGTCCGCAACTCCGTATCCTCCAGATGGCAAAAGGGCCGCCACATGGTCAACTCGGCCGACGTGATTTGGCTGGACGCTCAGTTTGCACGCTTCGAAGGCGCGGTCCTCAAATGCCCCTGGCCTTTCCCTGATCAGCCAATGCTGCGACATCAGTGGCGTTCGCAGGGATATTCACCGAAACTCGCCGAAGATCTGACCACCCGAGTACTCGTTGATGCCGTCGCCGGATACCTCGACCTGGTCCAGACGAATTTTTCCGCCTTCGGATCCGCCCTCGGCCTGTACAGCATCCTGCCCGTGGACATCCGCGGCACCATCACTCAGCCGCCAGAGAGCGAGGACGGGTACCCCGCCAGCTTGAGCTTCTCCTGGCACCCGAACCCGAACAAGTCGTCCATTGCAGTGCCTGACATTGAGTTGAGAACCGAGACCTACCCAGGTCAATGGCCACTTTGGTACGCGCCGAGCGGTACCCGACCCGAATCACGTACGGCCTACCACCTGCCCATGGTGGAGGACGGTGTCCTGCTGCTCGGCGACCACCGCCCAGCATCCAACCTCGCCTACGAATGGCTTGCCCGAGATCTCCACGCCCTTGGCTGGCTGGAACAGCCCATCACGTTCCACGACTGATGAGACGTAGTGCGCCCTACAGCGAACCCGGTGCGGTCCACCCCTGGCGGCCCGGGATTCCCGGAGGACGCCTGTGTGGGGTCGTGCCTGGTAGGTGAGGCGTTGTTCCCCGTGTTCGTGCCCACACCCCTTGAAATCCATCGCCGAACCGGGGGCAACCTGGGGACTTTTCGGGGACTTTCAAGCCTGTCCCAGGGACTTTTCGGGGATTTTCCGCCGAGTAAGCAGGGAAGGCCCTGACAGCGCTGAAAGAAACGAACGCGCTGGTCAGGGCCTACTTTCTCAGCACTCGATGATGTTCACCGCAAGCCCGCCCCGAGCCGTCTCCTTGTACTTCACGAACATGTCGGCCGCCTCGACATCGGCGACCTGGGCTGGATCAACCAGCACTCTGACGGAAACTCCGGCGGAACACGTCCGTGCCAGGAACGGGCGGGTAGCGGCTATGGTGAGGCCCCATCTGGGAAGCATCCGTGGGAGGCTGACCGCCTATGACCACTGACCCCTTGGAATTGATCATCTAGGCGCCGTGCTGGCAGCGTGGCCACCCCGTCCTCCAATATCGAGGCGTGGATATCTGGTTCCGATTCATCACCCGTCGTCAGGCGGAACGGTAACGAGAACGCCTGGCGCCGTTAGGTACTCCTGCGGGTCCACGAGATACCAGGGCTCACCGCACAGGAACGCGGAGCGATTACCTCGGCCGCCTACCATGCCTGCTCGGACGGACAGCTGTTGCTGTGGAGCCGGGAACGACGCGCTGCCGCCGCCATCGCGCTCACGCTGCTGTTTGCCCTCATGGGCTGCGCCAGTCTGCTCTGGTTTGTTAACAGGGGCGTCCGCAGTGAGTTGGGGAGCTGGCTCGTATCCCACGTGCCAGGGGAGGGCCTGGGTTCGTCCGTCCGCACCCAGGCGCTGATCAGCGTCCCGCTCATCGGCCTCGGCGCCCTGCTCATCCGCTTGAACACCTCCATGCGAATACTGCGCTCCGCCCTCGGTGACGGTAGTCGGGTCGCCTGGGGCCTTCCCTACGCGACGGTCCCGCTGCTGGCTGTCATCCTCGTGGGCTGTCCATGGGCCGCGGCAACCATTGCCGACGTCTACGCTTCATGGCCCACTGGATGGAACATCCTCATCGCCCTGGCTCTCGGGTTCGGCGGGGTGCTGGTCCGCGTGATGGTGGTTGGCGACGGCTGGATACAGTCCGTCCGCCCGGCCCCGTGGAACTGTAGCGATGACGAAGCGATCCGATCCCTCTTTTTGAGCACGGTCAACCTGTACCGGTCACGCGACGACTGGGACAGACCTTCGGAGGTCGCCTACTTGCGCAACCACATTGATGCCGGTGCCCGCCGTGTTGGGAACAACCGAGTACCTCTCCGTGCGGTCCGCTTCCGCGAGCGCGGACTGCGCGCCGAAATCCGCCACAAGCACAGCAAGTTGGCCGAACAGCTCCGTCTGCACAGTCGCTCCCTCGCCCAAGTCCACTCCCTGTCTGGCTACGACCGCATCTGCGACTCCCTGCGGGCAGGGCTGCTCGCCGTAGTCAGATCTGATTGGGACGAACTGCTGCGACACGGACCCGAGCTGACTGCTGCCTCGCAGCTTCGGCGTGCCGCCAACAGGCTCACCGGCCCGGCCGTACTCGTTGCGGCGGGGCTCCTCATCCCCCTTCTTCCCGGCGTCGAACCCGTGCCTGGCGATAGCGTACGAATCCTTCTGTTTGCCTCCGGAGCCCTCGCCCTGCTCCCAGCCGCTACCAGCGATCTGGCCCGCAGCAACGTCCAAGGCGCGCTGGACAAAGCTCTGTTCAGCAACGACAAGATCTAGGAAGACGGCCGCCGACGGAGCCGACGTTTCCAACAGCATGTTACTGACGCCGGGACCGACCACGCCGCGTTCACCGTGGCCACAACTGGTGAGCGCGTTACGTCGGCCGGGGCCAGGACTGTCCAGCGGACTCGCCGGTTGGGGTCGTGGAGGGGGCGCCACATGGGTGTGGAGGGGCCGTGCTGGAGCAGGTCGGCCAGTGGCGCTGCACGTCATGGCCGGCGAGGTCGAGGACATCCTGCCGCGCCTCGTGCAGAACGCGCTGCTGCAATCCCGGAGTCGGATAAGTAAGTGAAATCTTCAGGAAAAAAGTGTGAGCCTGATCAGGTTAGTGAGTGAATTTTGTTATCGTGGTGGGGAGTTGAGTGTTCTAGGAGGGTGAGTGAGCCAGAGTCAGAAGCCGCCGGCTGGGACCGCGATGACCGCGACCGAGGCCCGTACGGAGCTCTTCGCTCTGGTGAAGCGCGCCGAGGAGGACGGGGTCTCGACTCTGATCAACAAGCGGGATGATCGTGCGCTGCTGGTGCCCCTGGCCGGGTTTCCGGCAGCCAGGCAGCCCGGCGCGTTCCCGTCTCACGTCCTGAGTGCGGCGCAGAAGGAGTTCGGTGACCTCATCACGCGGGCGGCTCGGGGCGAGCCGCAGGTGCTCCGGCGCAACACGACACCCGTCGCGGTACTGCTCCCCGTTACCGACTCAAGTGCCGTCTCGTCCGACACTGCTGCGCACCCGGGCGCGGCGTCCGCAGGAGGTGCGGTGAACAGCCCACACACACAGGACCGCGGCACTACGCCGCGCCGGCTCACCACGCTCGGCGACGCCATGTCCGTACTCACCTCCGGCCCTGCCGGAGGTCCCACCTTCGGGCTGGCCGGGCTGGACGCCGCGACGGGCGGTCTGCAGCCGGGCCGACTGACACTCGTGGCGGCCGCCCCGAACGTCGGCGGAAGCCTGCTGGGACTGGCTGCCGCGCGGCAGAGCGCGCTCGTCGACCGCCGTACGGTCCTGTACGCGGCGTCGGGACCCAACCGGGACGACATCTTCCGCCGGATCGTCTCCGCAGAGACCGGGGGCGACTACCCGCGTCTGAAGCAGGGCCGCCTCACCGAGCACGAGCAGCAGGTCGCTCACCAGTTGGTCCAGGCGGGCGACCTACTGATGATCGACGACGGCAGCGATCTGACCGCCGAGGACATCGCGGAGACCGCCCCGCACATGGAGGGTCTGGCCTTGGTGGTAGTGGATCGTCTCCAGGCCGCCCGCAGCGCCCGGCTGCCGCTGTCTGGGGACCGTCTTCCGGATGCCTCCCAGGTTCTGGCCTCCCTCGCGCGCACCCTGCACGTGCCGGTCCTTGCCATCGTGGACAGCGACGACCTCACGCTCCTGGGTCTCCTGGACGCCGACGTCACGTTGATGCTCACGCCCACCGACGATCCTGCCAAGGTCCAGGTGACGGTCGCCGAGCGTGACTTCGGCGCGATCGGCTCGGCGTACCTGAGCCCCGACCTTTTGCACGCCCGCTTCCTCGACGCCGGCGGCGCCCCCGCCGTCTCTGCGGCTGGCGACCAACCCGCGGGGCCTCTGGGCAGTGCCGTGGAGCGGGAGTTGGCCGAGGCGGCGCTTGCCTACACGTCCGGCGCCCGGCAGGGACTGCCCGCTGCCGTCACCCATGTACTGGCCGCGCTGCGCACCGCACTCACCAACGGTGCCCAGGACGTCCTTGACAAACTCGGGCCGTCGCTCGCCGAGATCGCTGCGGCGCCGCCCCAACTGCCGGACACTGACGAGGGACGCCGCCTCGCCGCCGCGCTGAATGCCTACGACTCCGCCGAGCTTGCCGGGAGCGCCGAGCAGTCCGCTGCGGGCAGCGGCCACGTCGCGGACGACGAAGACGACACAGAACGGGAAGTGGAACTTCAGCCTGGAGACGAGGAGGACGAGCCCGAGACAGCAATCTTCCCGGCGTTGAAGATCCTCAAGGACGCGGTCGGCCGCTCGAAGATGCACCCGATCCCGGTCATCGGCACCGAGGCACGGGAGAGCGGTCCGTGGCCGCTGATCAGTGAGCACATGGACGGCGAGCCCCACTGGGTCCACCCCGACGTCACCAGCACGCGCGTGCCCTTCAACCGGGAGAACGGGAAGCGGGTCCGGCGTGACCAGCTCGACGTGCCCGACTCCTTCGGCGCGGGGGTGATGTGCCTGATCGACCGCAACGGCTCCTACCCGTCCGCCTGTTCAGCCGTCCCCCTGGCCCCGAACAAGCTGCTGCACACGGGGCCTCTTGCCGCGTTCGACAAGGCGGGTGCCGGTATCTACCTCATCGACATCCCGCAGTGGCCGCGCGCCGACATGCCGCACCCGCTGGGGCGGATCATCGACCGGCCCGACGAGCAGGGCCGCGTCTGGGTGACCACCCCGCACATCAAGCAGCTGGCGAGGCTTGTCCGCGAAGAGCACCTCGCCGCGATGCCGACCATCCACGACTCGTGGACGGGCAAGGCCAACGAGTCCCTGTTCAAGCCGTTCTACGAGGCCACCCGGAAGGCGCGTACTGAGCTCGTCGAGGCCGGCGGTGAGCCGTACAAGGAGTACAAGACGCGGTTGTCGATCGCGCTGCGTCTGCTGTGGCCCAAGCGGCAGGAACAGCGGTCCCCGTTCTGGAGGCCGGACTGGCGCATGAGCATGGTTGCAGAGGCGTCCGTGCGGCACTGGATGGCGGCCTTCAAGGCGGTCCAGGCCGGGCACACGCTCATCGCGTTGCGCAACGTCGACGCGGCCCTCTTCTGGGCACCCGAGAACACGCCGCCCGCCACGTACCGGATCGGGACGGGTTTCGGCGAGGTCAAGGCGAAGTTCATCCAGGCGGGCGAGATGATCCCTGAGGGTGGCGACTGATGGCCGGGCCCACCGGCCGCGGAGGATCCCTGAGCGCCGCCCTGGGCGACCTCCTGCGCTCCCAGGTCACACCCCGCCACCGGCTCTCGTCCTACAGTGCCAAGCACTGGCACGCCCAGCTCTCCCAGCTCACCGCATCCCACCGCGGCTACCAGGCTCTGGACGAGGCCGGCCTCGACGTCACCGCCAAAACACTCCTCAACTGGCTGTCCGATCCCGAGTACAACGTCCGCCGCGGCTACCGGGACCTCATCCACACCGCCTACGAGAACGTTGCGATCGTCCCCGCCGACCTGATCCCCGACCACGTCAAAGACGGTCAGTGGGAGATCAGCGGCTACGTCACCACCGGAACCGACCGCCGCGAGCGCGGAACACGCGCCGCGCCCCTGCGGATCGACGGGAGCCGGGGCGACTGGGACGCGATCGAGGGACTCTGGATGGCTGGCGAGCTCACCGACACCGAGTTCGAGGACCACTTCATCGACGACGTCATCGTGCAGGACATCGGCGCAGGCACCGACGGATGGACCTTCGACGGCAGCAGCTACTCCGTTGAACTCAGGTAGCACCACCAGCGGGACGGGCTACTGACCACCAGAGCATCACGGGAACCCGCGTATGACCGCCAGCCCGTCCCGCGGCACAGCTGATCATCGTCTATGGGGAGGCAGCCGCAGGTGCAAGCCCAGGGGAGGCGTAGTCACCCACCGTGCCCTGGACCGACAACATGTGGCTTCGAGGCTGAGCGAAGCCGTAAAGCAGAGTCCGGGAAGTAGACCGTTCTTGGTCCAGCTGGTCCCGAGTGTCAGCCCTGTTCATCCGGTCGATGGCGTTGAGGGCTTGGCGACCTGCTTCTACGAGCCTTGGGTCGGTGGTGATCAACTCGACGCGGAACGTTGCCTCAAGAGCAGCGGTTCGCAATCGCTGCTCCTCACGGCGGGGTCCGGCGAGGTTGGCTTCCTCATGGCGCTCATGACTTGCGATGCGCGCCACGCCCGGCCCAGATCCACCAGGTTCGAGCCGGTGTCGCTTTAAGAGACGTAAGACGCCGGTTTCTCGCGTACTCCTCTCCATCACGCTCGCCGGACCCGCACCATCTGGCAGTACTGGCACGTCCCGGCTTTGTCAGGGCCGCTCTCCGTCCTCCCTGGCACCACCCGGATCAGACTGCGCTCAGCTTCAACAACCCTGCTGCGACAGGGCGTTGGTGCAGGTCTTTCATCTCCACTCGAATCAACAGCGCCTCACGGCGCAAACAAGATCTGTGCCAGAGCCCGCAGAACGCCGCCCTAGCCAGCGGATGGGTCTGGCTGAGACGTCATCCGCTTTCCGAACGTGATCGTTTAGTTCGGGTGGGTGGGCATGAACTCTCGTTCGTGGCGGGAGAGATGGGCGTGGCTCGTCCGCTCGTCTGGCTCGTGGAGGTCGCTGGTGGCGTCGGTACTCGGTCTGCTGGAGGCCAGGGAGAAGATGGTCCGGGAAGAGATCACGCGGTTGCGGGAGGAGGCCGAGCGGGTGCAGGCCGCGCTCGGAGAGGCGGAACGCGAGCTCCAGCGGTTGGTGGATGCCCGGATGACAGTGACCGAGGTGCTGGCCGGGCCGCCTTCGACGGTCGCGGAGCCGACGGGCAGCACGGTGGCGGGTTCGACAGTGCCCCGGCGGGAGACGGGCATGGCGGCGACAGCCCTCGCGCCGGACTACCAGCGGATCCTGTCGGTGCTGGAGTCTGAAGCGGGCGAGGGCATGCGCTGCCAGCAACTGGCCGTCGCTCTCGGGATGGAAGCCGTCCCGGCGAAGGTCGAGGGACTGCGGTCGAAGGCGAAACGCCTGGTGGAGCGAGGGTGGGCACTCCAGGTGCGGCCGGGAGTGTTCACCGCTCTCGCGGTGTCGACCGTCTGAAGCCGACCGGGCGACGTCCGGCCAGGCGACCGCTCATGAGCATGGTCATCGACCACAGCACCATGGCTTCGTGCATGGCCGGCAGCGTCTCGTAGTCGCGCACCAGGCGACGCGAGCGCATCAGCCAGCTGAGCGTCCTTTCCACCACCCACCTGCGCGGCAGCACCACGAACCCCGCTGTGTCATCGGTGCGTCTGACGATCTGAAGGGTGAGCCGGGGCTTCTCGCGGGCCCAGTCGACGAGCCGGCCGGCATAGCCGCCGTCCGCCCACACCAGGCGGATGGAGAAGTACTGCCCTCGCAGCCGCTGAAGCAGCGGCACGGCGGCGTCGCGGTCCTGCACGCTCGCCGCGGTCACCGCGACGGCCAGGACCAGGCCGAGGCAGTCCACCACCAGGTGCCTTTTGCGGCCTCCCACCTTCTTGCCGCCGTCCCAGCCGGAGGTCTGGCGCGGGATGTTCACCGCCGCCCGCACCGACTGGGAGTCCACGATCGCGGCCGTCGGATCCGGAAGGCGGCCCTCCTTCTCCCGGACGCGGTCGCGCAGCCGGTCGTGGAGTTCAGCAAGCAGACCCGCGACCTGCCAGCGACGGGCGAAGGCATGCACACGCCGGTACGGCGGGAAGTCCGCGGGCAGGTTGACCCACTTCGGGCCGTTGTCCACGACATAGCGCACCGCGTCGAGCATCACACGGTGGCAATAGCCCTCCGGCCGCCCGCCCCGCCCCTCCAGCCAGGCCGGAACCGGCAGCAACGGCCGCACCACCCGCCATTCCGCCTCCGTCATGTCGGAGCCATAACTCGGAGTGCGGTCCGGCCCGTCCGCCGCGTTGCCGAACCTGTGCGCGAAGCAGTCACACGACGGTGGCAGCGAGTTGGACTCCACGCGCGCGGACGCGAAAGACTGCAGCAACAGGACCTCCTGGTACTCGGTTGGGATCGCACCCCCGAACTACCAAGAGGCTCTGCTGCCATGCGTCGGCCCTCACGCGATCACCCGATCAGGAATCCTGTTCGACCAGCCCAGCCCCGTGATCGATAAGCGGATGACGTCTGAGGGCACGGGATCTCGGCTGAGCAGTCCGAAGGCTCCGTTAACGGGTTGACCAACGAGTAGGTTGTACAAGCGGGCCATTGAGTAAGTCCCCCTGGAGAATGGGCAGTTCAGCCGGAGGGGTGCTGGGTGGTCCTGTTCCGTCTGCCCTGGTGCGGTTGCTGGAGTCGCTGCGTCCGGCCGACGGAGTTGAGGCGATCAGGAAAATTTCCGGTCGATGGCCTGGCCAGGTCACTCCTGTCCGTGATGACCTGCTCGATCCGGAGGGCCGCCGATCGCTACCTGCCCCGCGTTGGTGCGAGCCATCGTAGGCATCGCGAAGTCGAACGTTCGGGTGGGCGGACGACCCACTCACGGCCAGGTCATCCTTGATGGTGCGTAGCTAGATGTATTGACCACGAACGTTGTTGACGGAGCGTCCGGGCGATTGGTTTCGACCAGCTGACGCGATGGGGTCAGAGGCTGGCTCTGCCGTGGCTGAAGTAGCCGCGGAAGCAGATGTCGGACTTGGGGATGTGGCGGTCGCCGACGAGATGGCGGCGAACGCCGGTGGCCAGTGAGGACTCGCCCGCCGTCCAGGTGTAGAAGCGACCGTCGGGAAGCTGGGCCTGTTTCACCGCTTCGAGCGCCAGGGCGCCGGGTTTGGTGGAGG
>NZ_JBLTJC010000056.1:0-40525 GCF_048158785.1 Streptomyces colwelliae
CCGCGCAGGATGCGGGCCAGGCTCATCCAGCCCAGGAACCACTGCACCGCGATGAGCGCCACGACACGGACGTAGGTCGGCGTCTCGTCGGTCGGGCTCACGAAGAGGGAGACCACGACGGGCATGCTCGCGATGAAGAACAGCTGGGCGGGGAAGGCCAGCAGGAAGTCGATGACCCGGCTGATGAAGTAGTCGGACTTGCCGCCGAGGAAACCGGCCGCGACGCCGAGCAGGATGCCGGTGACGACGGTCGCGATCGTCACGCAGACGGAGATCATCAGCGAGGTGCGGATGCCGTAGAGGAGCTTGGTGAACACGTCGTAGCCGTTGCCCGGTTCGAGGCCGAACCAGAACTGGCTGCTGATCCCGCCGTTGGGCTGAAGCGGGACGCCCGCGCTGTCGAAGAGTTCGGGGCGCTCGTCCGCGTACACGGTGTACGGGTCCTTGCCGTACAGCTTGGAGATCAGCGGTGCGAGGAGTCCGACGAGGAAGAAGAAGGCCACGACGTACGCCGAGATCACGCCGGTGCGGTCGCGCTTGAAGCGGATCCACATCAGCTGGCCGGGCGACCGGCCCTCGAGTTTCTTGGCCTCGGGTTCCGCCTGCGGCCCTGGTTCGCCGTCGACGACGACCGAGGTTCCGCCGCCCTCAATGTCGATAGGACTTGTCACTGTTCGCCCATTTCACAGGTGTGGGTGTGCCGAACGCGTGACCGCCGCAGGATGTGCGCGATCACCGATCGGAGCTAGGAGAGAGGTACGTGGCGTCCTGGTGCGGCGGGAGATCCCGCAGCCGGACGCGCGTAGTTGAACGGCGGCACTGGACCGCCGGCCGACTCCTCAGAGCCAATCTCCGTATGGGCGGGCGAAGTTGCGACTGACGGACGGCGTGTCCCACCTGGCGTTCGTGACACCACGCATGGGGCTCCTCCTCATGACTCCACGTGTTCACCAACAGGAGGGGGTTCTCGTCTTTCCTCCGCCACCCCTGGCGGAGGGTCAGACACCCCCTGGTGCTCGCGAGTCGGCGCCGTCCCCACGGCGCGATGACCCATTGACCCGAGCGCTACGCGGCTAACTATCTGCCATGGGCCAGGTGCCGACCACTGTCTTTAAATCTCAGTTCAGTCACAGCTTGCGTGCACATCTTCCAAAATCCGGACAAAGGGTTTGGCGGAACATCCCTGCGAAACGGACTTGTTACACACCTATCGAGCACTGTCGTCCGGATAACGGACGGCGGGAGAAGAAAACCACTTGCGTCCGGCGTGCGGAGGGGAACCTCGACGACACCAACCGGGAGCGTGACGGACCAGCGGAACGACGGTCCGCATTCGGGCGACTATATCGAGACAGAGCCACGGACACAGGACCCGGGAACTCCACGGCGGGATCGTAGGGAAAACCCTGCACCAGCACCCCTTCGTCCCGGTTGCGCGGTGTCACCGCCACCGTCCCGATCGCACGCCGGACACACGACAGCCGGGCGCGGCGCCGGCGACCGGGACCGGAGCCCACGTACGCCCGGGAACGGGCTGAGCCCGGGCGCCCCCAGGAAGGGGGTGCCCGGGCTCAGTTGGCCGGTTTCAGAGGCTCAGGCGGCCTGAGAGCGTATGCGTCACGCGTGCTTGGCGCGGCTCGCGGAGCGGCCGCGCTCCTTCTGGTCGAGGACGACCTTGCGGATGCGGACGGACTCCGGGGTCACCTCGACGCACTCGTCGTCGCGGCAGAACTCCAGGGACTGCTCCAGGGAGAGCTTGCGCGGCGGGACGATCGCCTCGAAGGAGTCGGCGGCGGCCGAGCGCATGTTGGTGAGCTTCTTCTCCTTGGTGATGTTCACGTCCATGTCGTCGGCGCGCGAGTTCTCGCCGACGATCATGCCCTCGTACACCTCGGTGCCGGGGTCGGTGAACAGCACACCGCGCTCCTGAAGGTTCGTCATCGCGAACGCGGTGACGGCACCGGCGCGGTCGGCGACCAGCGAACCGTTGTTACGGGTCGTCAGCACACCGAACCACGGCTCGTGGCCCTCGTGGATGGAGTGGGCGATGCCCGTGCCGCGCGTCCCGGTCAGGAACTCGGTACGGAAGCCGATGAGACCGCGGGACGGGACGACGAACTCCAGGCGGACCCAACCCGAGCCGTGGTTGGACATGTTGTCCATCCGGCCCTTGCGGACGCCCATGAGCTGCGTGACCGCGCCCATGTGCTCCTCGGGCACGTCGATCGTCATGCGCTCGACCGGCTCGTGCACCTTGCCGTCGATGACCTGCGTGACGACCTGCGGCTTGCCGATGGTCAGCTCGAAGCCCTCGCGGCGCATCTGCTCGACCAGGATGGCCAGCGCCAGCTCACCACGGCCCTGCACCTCCCAGGCGTCGGGACGCTCGGTGTCGAGCACGCGCAGCGAGACGTTACCGATCAGCTCGCGGTCGAGGCGGTCCTTGACCTGACGGGCGGTGACCTTGCGGTCCTTGACCGCGGCCTTCGCGGTGGCGCCCTTGCCGGTGCCGCCGCGGCCGACCAGCGGCGAGGTGTTCGTACCGATGGTCATGGAGATCGCCGGCTCGTCGACCGTGATGAGCGGCAGCGCGATCGGGTTTTCGGGGTCGGCGAGGGTCTCACCGATCATGATGTCCGGGATACCGGCCACGGCACAGATGTCACCGGGGCCCGCCATCTCGGCCGGCTTGCGGGTGAGCGCCTCGGTCATCAGCAGCTCGGTGATGCGCACGTTGGACATCGTGCCGTCGCGCTTGATCCACGTGACGGTCTGGCCCTTGCGCAGCTCGCCCTGCTCGACGCGGAGCAGCGCGATACGGCCGAGGAAGTTGTCCGCGTCCAGGTTGGTGACGTGCGCCTGGAGGGGGGCGGCCTCGTCGAACTCGGGGGCCGGGACGTGCGACAGGATCGTGGTGAAGAACGGCTCCAGGCTGTCGCTGTCCTGCGGGACCGTGCCGTTCTCCGGCTTGGTCAGCGAGGCGACACCGTCACGCGCACACGCGTAGACGATCGGGAACTCGATCTGCTCCTCGTCCGCGTCCAGGTCCAGGAAGAGGTCGTACGTCTCGTTGACGACCTCGTCGATCCGGGAGTCCGGGCGGTCCGTCTTGTTGATGCACAGGATGACGGGCAGGCGCTGCTGGAGCGCCTTGCGCAGCACGAAGCGGGTCTGGGGCAGCGGGCCCTCGGAGGCGTCGACGAGCAGCACCACCGCGTCCACCATCGACAGACCGCGCTCGACCTCGCCACCGAAGTCGGCGTGGCCCGGGGTGTCGATGATGTTGATGGTGATGACGTCGCCGCCATCCTTCGGGTGGTACTTCACGGCCGTGTTCTTGGCCAGGATCGTGATGCCCTTCTCACGCTCCAGATCGTTCGAGTCCATCATTCGGTCGTCGAGCGACTCGGCGGCGTGCGCGGCGAAGGCACCGGCCTGCTTCAGCATGGCGTCGACGAGGGTCGTCTTCCCGTGGTCGACGTGGGCGACGATGGCGACGTTGCGGATGTCGTGGCGCGTGGCCATATTGCGGCGAACTCCCGGAGAGTGAGGAAGGCCTGCGCGTACGTCTGTGTTACGCGGACCCTGCCGGGCTGGACACGCCACGGCCTTACCCCATCGTACGTGGCGTACAGGGAAGGGGCCTCCGCAGGGCTGGCGGGCCCCCTTGCGACGGCCGCCCCGCAAGGTGCGCGGCCGGGCCGAACGACTCATTCACCTCAATTCTCGCTCAAGTCGCTTGGATCCCACTGTTTGCACAGATGTAATTCGACGTGGCCCCGCCGACCGCGGGGCGATCTTGTGGCATGGCGGTCCAGCAGGACGGTCATGCCGCTTTCAGCAACGGGGGAACGACCATGGGTAACAGGCTTCTGTCCATCGCAGCGGTTACCGGGCTTGCGGCTGCTTCCGTGGTGCTCGGACCGGTCACAGCGGCCAGTGCGCAGCCCATCATCTGCGAACCGGGGCACAAGGCCGCCACCTGGACCAGTCTGGGCAGTGCCTGGGTGATCACCCACGCCAAGCAGATCAACATCGCCCAGGACAGCACGGGGAGCTACACCAAGACGGCGACCTACCGCAAGACGGTCACCTCCGGACGAGAGGTGACCGCTGGTGCCAGCTATTCGGCAAGCTGGGTGATCTCCAGTATGGACGCCCACGTTTCGGGGACTCTCACCAAGTCCGGTGAGAAGACCAAGGAGACGAGCGAGTCGGTCACGTACAACTTCAACAAGCCGGGGACCTACGTCGTCTTCAGCGGGGTCAAGAAGGCGTCCGGCTGGTACGACGCCAAGACCTGCAACAACGGTGGAACGGGCTTCACGAACAAGGGGTCCGGCAAAGCGCACAGCTGGAACATCCAGACCGAGGGCGCCGTCAAGTGCAGCGAGAGCCCGGCGTCGGGAACCGCCAAGCGAGCGGCGAAGAGCTACTGCTGACCCAGAACGGGAAGAGTTACCGCTGACCCAGAACTGCGAACGTGGCCGGACCTCTGACGAGGTCCGGCCACGTTCGCGTTGAACGACCCCTATCGACGTGACGGGCTCGCCGATGGGTGGGCGCCCTTCTTCAGGAAGCCCATGTCCTCGTAGACCGGGGTCTGGAAGCCGAAGGAGCCGGCGTTGACGACGGTCCTGCGGGCGGCCGTGAGCTGGGGGCGCTGGTAGAGGGGGATCGAGCCGGCCGCCGCCCAGATGCGGGCGTCGGCCTTGCGGACCAGGGCGGCGGACTCGTCCTCGTCGAGGGTCGAGGCGGCTTGGTCGAAGAGCTGGTCGACCTGGTCGGTGCCGACGCGGGTGTAGTTCTGCTCGACGTTCAGGGAGCCGTCCGCGGCCGGGACCGGCTTGGCGAAGATCGGGCGGGCGTCGGTGGCGGGGAAGGCGGACGCGGGCCAGGAGTAGAGGGCGAGGTCGTACTGGCCGGACGCGATGTGGTCCTTGAAGTAGCTGTCGTCGGAGACCTTGGTGATCTCCGTGCGGATACCGACCTTCTCCAGCATGCGGGAGATGTTGTCGGCGACCGCACTCAGCGACTCCGAGCCGGTCCCGGAGGGGAGCACGAAACGGAGGGTGAGCGGCTTGCCGTCCTTGGCGAGCACCCCGGTCCTCGCGCCGGCGGGGGCGGCCGTGCCCTTCGGGGCGTACGCGCCGGGCGCGCCGCCCTGCTTCACCTTGCGGCCGTCGTACTGCTTGCCGTCGGCGAGGTGCTTGGAGCCCTCGTCGCCGCCGTGCCCGGACGCCTTGTCGTGCTTCTTGGTGTGGTCCTGCGGGTCCTTGTTGTCGTCGCCGACGATGTACTGCCCGTCGGATCCGCCCTCGGACTCGGCCTCGTCGTCGGCCTTCCTGCCCTTCTTGCCCGCGGCGCCGGCGGCCTTCTCGCCCTTCTCCTTGAGCGGTCCGCCGGGCACCCAGCCGGCGTCGGCGAGCAGCGCCTGCGCCTCCGCGGTGTCGTGGTCGCCGAGCGCGCCGCTGTTGTCGGCGTACGCGGCCTGGCCGGAGAGCGCGAGGTGACTGCCGACCGGCACGGCGGGCAGACCGAGCGGCTTGAGTACGACCTTCGCCAGTTCCGTACGGTCGAGGGCTCGGGCCACGGCACGCCGGACGCGCTCGTCGGCGAGGGGGCCTTCGGAGCCGTTGAGGGCGAGCTGGGTGTAGGCGGGCTCGAAGGAGCGGCGGACGGTGAAGGCGCGCAGCGCGTCCTGCTGGCGCAGGTACTTGGCGAGCGCCTTGCGCGCCTTCTTGGTGAGCTTCTTCTTCTCCTTCGGGCTCTCGTTCTTGCTCTCGTCCCCGCTCGTGGGGCTCGCGCCCTGGAGCGGGGTGCTCGTGCCCTTCGCGCGGCCCGCGAGCGCGATACGGCTCGCGTCGGCGGGGTCGATCCCGGCCAGGTCGACCGTGCCGTCGGCGAGCGCGGCGGCCCGCTTGTCGAGGGGTACGGCGTGCAGCACGATCTGGGAGAGCTTCGCGGGCCGGCCCCACCAGTGCGGGTTGCGCGCGAGGACGATCTCCTTGTCCTTGCGGTCGATCTTCTGCACCCCGAAGGCGCCGGCGGTGACCTTCAGCTTGCGGCGCGCGCCGTCGTTGAAGGCGTCCGGGGTGCCCATGACGTCCTTGGGGTACAGCGGCGAGAACAGTGACTTCCAGTCGGCGTACGGCCTGCTGAAGGTGACCTTGACCTCAAGGTTGTTGGCGCCGCGCTCGATCTTCTCGATGCGGTCGTAGCCGGCGTTGCGGGCGGTCCAGTACGCGGAGTCCTTGCCGGACAGGGCGCGCCACTGGGCGGCGAAGTCGGCGGCGCCGATCTCGCGGCCGTCGCTCCACACGGCCCGCTGGTCGAGCTTGTAGAGGACGACCTGCTTGGGCTCGGTGTCGACGACCTTCGCGGACTCCAGGAAGTCGGCGTCACGCTGCGGCCGGCCCTGCGCGTCGAGCCGGAACATGGCGGGCAGGACGGCCTGGGCGACGCGGGTGGTGGCGTCGTCGGCGTCCGACTGGAACGTGTTGAGGGTCTCCGGTACGTCGTCCACGGCCCAGTTCAGGGTGCCGCCGTCGGCGACCAGGTCACGGCCGACGGGCGCGATGTCCTGGCCGGCCAGCGGCTTGCCCGACTCGTCGTCGGAGCTGCACGCCGCGAGGGTGGGCACCGCGAGCGCGCCCGCGGTGAGGAAGGCGACCGAGCGCATGACCGCGCGCAGTCTGACGCCGTCGTGGGACATCACTGCTACCTCCGGTAAGCCGCGGGCTTCTGATCACTTTTGGGCGTATATGGAGCTGATCAGATCTTTGCGGCCACTGAAGAGGAAACGGTTCGGCCATGAAGGGCGACACGGCGAGGGGCGCCGGGAAGCCCACCCGTGCGGCGCAATGTTCGAATCTGCCCCCGTACACACCAACGCACCCCGGCCAATCCGTGCACACCGCTTCCCACCGGTAGGTGTGACGCGCAACACTCGCAGGCGCATGAACGTTGCCGTCCAGGGCCGACGCCCGCGGAAGTGAGGTCACGTCATGTCCGTGCACGACGAACTGACGTCAGTCCAGCGCTGTCTCGACGACCTGTTCAGGTCGGTGGGGCGGCTGGAGAACCAATTCGGCAGCGGCGGCCTGGAGATGCGCAGGGTCAAGGCCGACGCCGACCGGCTGCGCGAGAGCGTCGCGCTGCTGCGCGACGCCGCACCAGGGATCGAGCGCCCCCGGCGCCCCGATCTCGTCTCCATCCCCGACACCCCCTACGACAACACCCTGTGGACGGACTCGGACGACGAAGGACTCGGCGCCCACGACCGCCACGCACCCTGAACCGACCGGAGTCCTGACTTGGCCACTGGTACGGAACCCCAACCGAAGAGCGGCGGCGTACACACCGGTACGCGCGCCGCGATCGACGCCCCGCATCTGCGGACCGACCGCTGGTGGCTGGCCCCGGCCGGCACCGCCGCCGGACTGCTGGCCTTCATCGTCTACTCGACGTGGCGGGCCTTCGCGGACTCGAACTACTACGCGGCGCCCTATGTCTCGCCGTTCTACTCACCCTGTCTGGCCGACCGGTGCAGCACCATGCACGCGGGCCCGAACGCCGACCTCTTCGGGAGCTGGTGGGGCATCTCCCCCGCCATCATCATCCTGATCTTCCCGCTCGGCTTCCGCCTGACCTGCTACTACTACCGCAAGGCCTACTACCGGGGCTTCTGGGCCTCGCCCCCGGCCTGCGCGGTGGCCGAGCCGCACAAGAAGTACAGCGGCGAGACCCGCTTCCCGCTGATCCTCCAGAACGTCCACCGGTACTTCTTCTACGCGGCGCTCCTGGTGGCGGGCACGCTGACGTACGACACCGTGCTGACCTTCCGCGACGAGCACTACCACTGGGGCCACATGGGCCTGGGCACCCTCGTCTTCGTGGCCAACATCGTGCTGATCTGGGCGTACACCCTGTCCTGCCACTCCTGCCGGCACATCGTCGGCGGCAAGCTCAAGCACTTCTCCAGGCATCCCGTGCGCTACAAGGCGTGGAGGTTCGTCGGGAAACTGAACAACCGTCATATGCAGCTCGCCTGGGCTTCGTTGATCAGCGTGGCGGCCGCCGACTTCTACGTGTACCTGGTCGCCTCCGGAGCCTTCAATGATCCGCGCTTCTTTTAGATTGGCAGGGGCCTTCTGATGTCCGTGGTCGAGCGACAGGAGTGGGACGTCGTCGTGGTCGGTGCCGGTGGCGCGGGCCTCCGGGCCGCCATCGAGGCGCGCGAGCGCGGTGCCCGTACGGCGGTGATCTGCAAGTCGCTGTTCGGCAAGGCCCACACGGTGATGGCCGAGGGCGGCATCGCGGCGGCGATGGGCAACGTCAACTCCCACGACAGCTGGCAGGTCCACTTCCGTGACACCCTGCGCGGCGGCAAGTTCCTCAACCAGTGGCGCATGTCGGAGCTGCACGCGAAGGAAGCCCCGGACCGGGTCTGGGAGTTGGAGACCTGGGGCGCCCTCTTCGACCGTACGCAGGACGGCCGGATCTCCCAGCGCAACTTCGGCGGCCACGAGTACCCGCGCCTCGCGCACGTCGGCGACCGTACGGGACTTGAGCTGATCCGCACGCTCCAGCAGAAGATCGTGTCGCTCCAGCAGGAGGACTACAAGGAGACCGGCGACTACGAGTCCCGCCTGAAGGTCTATCAGGAATGCACGGTCACAAGGGTGTTGACTGAGTCCACTAGCGGCTCCGCCGCGGGCGGCAGCCGGGTTTCAGGCGTCTTCGCCTACGAGCGCGAGACGGGCCGCTTCATGGTCCTCGAAGCGCCTTCCGTGGTGATCGCGACCGGCGGGATCGGCAAGTCCTTCAAGGTGACGTCGAATTCGTGGGAGTACACGGGTGACGGGCACGCGCTGGCGCTGCTCGCCGGGGCGCCGCTGCTCAACATGGAGTTCGTGCAGTTCCACCCGACGGGCATGGTCTGGCCGCCGTCCGTGAAGGGCATCCTCGTCACCGAGTCGGTGCGCGGTGACGGCGGAGTGCTGCGCAACTCCGAGAACAAGCGGTTCATGTTCGACTACATCCCCGACGTCTTCAAGGAGAAGTACGCCGAGTCGGAGGCGGAGGGCGACCGCTGGTACGACGACCCCGACAACAACCGCCGTCCCCCCGAACTGCTCCCCCGCGACGAGGTCGCCCGCGCCATCAACTCCGAGGTGAAGGCGGGCCGCGGCTCACCGCACGGCGGGGTCTTCCTGGACGTGTCGACGCGCATGCCGGCGGAGGTCATCCGGCGCCGACTGCCGTCCATGTACCACCAGTTCAAGGAGCTGGCCGACGTCGACATCACGGCCGAGGCGATGGAGGTCGGCCCGACCTGTCACTACGTGATGGGCGGCATCGCGGTCGAGTCGGACACGGCGGCGGCGCGCGGAGTCGAGGGGCTGTTCGCGGCCGGTGAGGTGGCCGGCGGCATGCACGGCTCCAACCGGCTCGGCGGCAACTCCCTCTCCGACCTGCTGGTGTTCGGCCGCAGGGCGGGCTGGCACGCGGCGGACCACGCGGCCGACCTGGCGGACAGCCGCCCGCTGGTGGACGACACGGAGGTCGACCTGGCGGCGGCGGAGGCACTGCGCCCCTTCTCGGCGGAGGGCCCGGAGCCGGGCCAGGAGAACGGCCGTACGCCCGAGAACCCGTACACCCTCCACCAGGAACTCCAGCAGACCATGAACGACCTCGTCGGCATCATCCGCCGCGAGGGCGAGATGGAACGGGCGCTGGAGAAACTCGCCGATCTGCGGGTACGGGCCCGCAGGGCGGGAGTCGAGGGACACCGGCAGTTCAACCCCGGCTGGCATCTCGCCCTGGATCTGCGGAACATGCTGCTGGTCAGCGAGTGCGTGGCCCGGGCCGCGCTGGAGCGCACCGAGTCGCGCGGCGGGCACACCCGCGAGGACCACCCCGGCATGAACCGCGACTGGCGCCGCATCAACCTGATCTGCCAACTGACCGACCCCAACGGCGGGTTGGCGGCCACGGACCCGGTGTCCGGCCAGATCACCCTGTCCCGCGAGACGACCGACCCCATCCGCGCCGACCTGCTCGCCCTCTTCGAGAAGGAAGAGCTGGTCAAGTACCTCGCCGAAGAGGAGCTCTACGAGTGAGCAGCTACGAGGCCCGCTTCAAGGTGTGGCGGGGGGACGTCAAGGGCGGCGACCTTGAGGACTTCAAGGTCGAGGTCAACGACGGTGAGGTGATCCTGGACATCATCCACCGTATCCAGGCCACCCAGGCCTCCGACCTCGCCGTGCGCTGGAACTGCAAGGCGGGCAAGTGCGGTTCGTGCTCGGCGGAGATCAACGGCCGCCCCCGGCTGATGTGCATGACCCGCATGTCGGTGTTCACCCGCGAGGAGACGATCACCGTCACCCCGCTGCGCGCCTTCCCCGTGGTCCGCGACCTCGTCACGGACGTCGGCTTCAACTACCAGAAGGCCAGGGAGGTTCCGGCGTTCGTACCGCCGGAGGGCGTGGGTCTCGGCGAGTACCGGATGATGCAGGAGGACGTCGACCGCTCGCAGGAGTTCCGCAAGTGCATCGAGTGCTTCCTGTGCCAGGACACCTGCCATGTCGTGCGCGACCACGAGGAGAACAAGACGGCGTTCGCCGGTCCCCGATTCCTCATGCGGGTCGCGGAGCTGGACATGCACCCGCTGGACGCGGCGGCCGAGAGCGGCCTCGACCGCAAGAAGACCGCCCAGGACGAACACGGCCTCGGCTACTGCAACATCACCAAGTGCTGTAGCGAGGTCTGCCCCGAGGGCATCCACATCACGGACAACGCGCTGATTCCCTTGAAGGAAAGGGCGGTTGACCGGAAGTACGACCCGCTGGTGTGGCTGGGGTCGAAGATCAGGAGGCGTTCTCCAGAAGCGTGAGGACCTCGCCGAGGTTGTGCTCGGCGATGCCCCGCATGAACGCGGGGTCGTCGAAGTCACCGACCGCCAGGAGGCGCAACGGGCCCGCCACCAGGGAGAGATGCATGGCCAGGCGGTAGAGGCGCAGGCGGGCGGGGTCGAGGCTCTCGGTGCGCAGGGGGTCGTAGTGGCGGCCGAAGCGCAGGTTGAGGAAAACGTGCTCCCACTCGACGTCGAAGTACATCAGGCCCTCGATGTCGATGAGGGCGAGGTCGCCGTCGGGGGTCACGCGGACGTGGTCGGGGCCGAGTTCGCCGTGGATGAGGGCGGAGGGCTCGGCGCGCGGGCGGACCTGCGTGACCAACGCCCCCAGCCTGGCGGTCAGTTGACTGCGGACGGCAGCGACTCGGGGCTCGCGTGTGATGAGTTCGTCGAGGTCGCTCAGGGCGCGTTCGACGACGATCTCCGCGCATGAACTTCCGTACGAGGAACCGCCGTTGTCGACCACCGCGACCTTCCCGAAGCGCGGGCCCGTGCAGGCGTGCAGGGTGTCGAGCAGGGCCGCCGTCTTCTCCAGCGCCTCCGCCTTCGGTACGGCGGCCGGGGTGCCGTTCAGCAGGTCCTCCAGGGTGCCGCCCGGGAGGTCCTCGACGAGCGCCGCGTCCGCCGGGAGGTGGGTGTGCGTGGAGTCGGCGTGCAGGAGGCGGGGCGCGCGGACACCGGCCGCGGCGAGGCGGTCGGCCGCCGCGGTGAAGAGGGTGAGGCCGGAGGCGTGGGAGAACGGGTCGCGGGGGTCGCCGGGGCCGGCGTCCCAGAGGTCCTCGGCCGGGGACCAGACGTAGGCGACGGCGGTGGACCCGTCGCCGAGGGTCAGCCGGTAGACGCCCTTCTTCGAGCCGCCCCGGATGCGGGTCACGTCGTTCAGCGTGTGGCCGATGGCGTGGGCGAGCGGGGCCAGGTCGGTGGCGGTGAGGGTCCTGCGGGTGGTGGTCACGGGAGCGCGGGGTGCTGCGCACGCCACTGGAGTACACCGCCGAGGATGATCAGGGCGAGCGCCATGGCCGCGCCCACGTTGTCCATGGCCAGGGAATCCGCCCACCAGTGCACGGACATCCCCGTCCCCATGCCCAGCGCCGAGGTCAGCACGCCGTAGCCCCACAACTCCGGCCGTACGACCCTGCCTCGCGCCATCGGCGGCATCCAGCCGGTCGTCACCGTGACGACTCCGAGCGCCGCCATCAGCAGCAAGGCCACCGCGGCCAGCCATGTCAACACCATCACCCACCACCCCCGTCAGAGGTGACGGATCATCGCATCCGGGGCTGTGAACAGCGCCGTATTTTCAGCACACTTGACCTCGCGCTCAGTGCACCCAGTCCGTCCGGTACGCGGTCCAGTCCGCCTCCGTCGCCGCGAAGTCGACGTACAGGGCGACGCCGAAGTTCGTGCGGTCCGCGTCCGTGCGGGACAGGCCGAGGCGTACGCCGCGGACGGCGGCCGGGACCGTCTCGGCGGAGCCCCAGTGGTCGAAGTTACTCTCGTAGTAGAAGGGCAGGCCCATCAGGAGGTCGGTGGACTCCGGGGTGACCTCCAGAGCGAGCGAGGTCTGCTGGGCGACGTAGCCGCCGTAGAGGCTCTCCAGGGGCTGTGCCGTGTCGTACGACATGACGGCGATCTGGTCGACTCGGCGGGCGACCTGGCCGAAGAACGCCTGCGACCACCACTTGGGGTGCTCGGTGAAAACGCCCCAGACGGAGTGGAGGGAGGGGAGCGGGTCGATCTGATGGGCGGCGACGGAGAGTTGGGCGTCGTGGGCCCGGGTGACCGCGTGCAGTTCGTCGAGGAGGTCGAGGTAGTTGTCGTCGTCGGAGTGGAGGGGTTCCAGGTCGAAGTGGGCGCCCTCGAAGCCGGCGGCGAGGATCTGCCGGGTCGAGGCGACGATCGCGGTGCGCGTCGCCGCGCGTTCCAGGTGCAGGCCGTCCGGGCCCTCGGTGGCGAGTACGTCACCCAGCCAGGCCTGGACGCGGACGCCGGGGAGTTCCCTGTGCACCGACTCGATCAGCCAGGCCGCCTTGGGGTAGTCCGACTCCGGGAGGGTGCCGTCGTGCTCCAGGGGGCCCGAATGGACGTACAGGTCGCGGATACCGGTGCCTTTCAGCCGACCGGCGAGCGCTGCGATGTCCGCGTCGGTCTTACGACCGTCCACCCACGCGTGACCCAGCCAGATCGCGTCCTTGCCCCTGGTGTACGTGCCGTCGGCGGGCGAAACGGGCGTGTGCAGACGGCCGTTGGCGTGGTCGTCGAGCAGGTTGGCGACCGTCTCGTTGGCATCGCCCTTGGTGTGGCCGATCAGACCGACCGGGCCGCGCCGGATCCAGCCGGTGACGTACGTCGACTGGAGGTGCTCGCCGGTCTCCTGGATGACCCGGCCGCCCTCGTCGGGGACCGTGCCCGAGTCGATGTCCCAGGGGAGCTTGGGGAGTTTGTCGGAGAGGTAGCCGACCGCGCGGTAGATCGCGGTGGTGTCCCAGTCCTTGAACTCGCCGGTGCCCTTGACGTTGCCGGTGCCGTCCAGCGCGGTGCGCTCGGTGCGCAGGCCGGTGACCTTGCCGTCCTCGCCGAGGATCTCGGAGGGGGACTCGAAGAAGTGCAGGAACAGCTTGTGCGGGCGGTCGCCGACGTCGCGGATCGCCCAGTTCTCCAGGGTCTTGGCGACCATGTCGGCCTGCTTGTTGCTGCGCCGCGTGGTGATCGAGCCCTCGTCGTAGTCGATGTCCTCGGGGTCGACGATGACCTCGATGTTGGGGGAGTGGTCCAGCTCCCGCAGCTCCATCGGGGAGAACTTCGCCTGCGCCGGGCCGCGACGGCCGAAGACGTGGACTTCAAGGGCCTTGTTGGCCTTGAGGCCCTCGTGGACGTTCGGCGGGATCTCGGTCGGCAGCAGTTCGTCGCCCGTCTTGGCGAGGATGCGGGCCACGTCGAGGGCCACGTTGCCGACACCGAGGACGGCGACCTTCTCGGCCTCCAGCGGCCAGGTGCGCGGGACGTCGGGGTGGCCGTCGTACCAGGAGACGAAGTCGGCGGCGCCGTAGGAACCGTCGAGGTCGATGCCCGGTATGGACATCTCGCGGTCGGCCGTGGCGCCGGTCGAGAAGACCACCGCGTCGTAGAAGCTGCGCAGGTCGTCGAGGCTGATGTCGGTCGGGTAGTCGACATTGCCGAAGAGGCGGATCTGCGGCTTGTCCAAGACCTGGTGCAGGGCGTTGATGATGCCCTTGATGCGCGGGTGGTCGGGGGCGACGCCGTACCGGATCAGGCCGAAGGGCGCGGGCATCCGCTCGAAGAGGTCGATGGACACACCGGGTTCGGCGGCCACCTCGGACTTGAGCAGGGCGTCGGCGGCGTAGATCCCGGCGGGGCCGGCTCCGACGATGGCTACCCGCAGGGGGCGCGGCATGATCAGGTTCCCTTCGAGCGATGACAAGCGACTCGACGGGAAGCCTAAACTAAGGCATGCCTAAGTCGGTATGCGGGTCCGGTCTATGACCTCATAAGGCCCGCTTATGGGGTGCCGAAGGCTGACGCATGGCCGGTGTGGGGACTGTGCGGGGGTTCTCTCAGCCCGCCGGACGGATGTGCACCACGTCCTGGACGACCTCGGGCGGTGTGCTGAGCAACTGGAACATCACCCGGGCGACGGTGGCCGAGGGGAGCGGCTTCATGGCTCCCACCCTGGTCAGATAGCCGTCCGCCTCCCACACCGGCGCGGCGCGCTGCCGGTCCTCGCCGGGGAAGTTCTCGATGAAGGCGCTGTCCGAGATCGAACCCAGGATCACCAGCGCGACCCGGATTCCGTCGCCGCGCAGCTCCCTGTGCATCGCGGCGGTGAAGCCGTTCAGGCCGTGCTTGCTGGCCGCGTACATCGCCATCAACGGCATGTGGTCCAGGGTGATCTCGGAGGAGATGTTGAGAATGTCACCACCTCCCGCCGCCCGCAGCAGGGGCACCGCCGAGCGGATCGTGTGGATCGGGCCCAGAAGGTTGGTGCCGATGCAGCTGTGGATGTCCTCGTCGGCGGTGTCCTCGATGGCGCGGATGCGGGCGACACCGGCACTGTTCACCAGGATGTCCACCCGCCCGAACCGCTCATCGACCTGAGCGAACGCCGCACGGACGCCGTCGCCGCTGCTGACGTCGGTCGGGATCGTCAGCACCGACCCCGCCATCTCCCTCGCGGCCGCCTCCAGCCGGTCGGCGCGCCGGGCGAGCAGGACGACCTCCGCCCCGTTCTCGGCGAGCAGTGCCCCGACGGCCCGTCCCACGCCGGTCGAACCTCCGCTGATCACGGCGACCTTGCCCTGCATCGTGCCTGCCATGACGGCCTCCCCGGCGAGACGGAACGAGCTGTGACGATCAGGTGAGAGGCTACCTCTCGATAAATGAGAACACCATATTCATCACCGGAGATCGGCCCTACGTCACGGGCGGCCCCGTCCGGCGGTTGGCAACAGGCTGCTTCCGTGCGGGAAACGGCCCGGTAATGCCCGCGCGGTTTCCTCAGGAGAAATCGAGATTCACATCAGGAAACCCCGGATGGTGGGAGCCTCCCATGGCGATGGACGCCGCAGCCGCACCGCCCACGACCACCGGCCCGGCAGCAGCGGCCGACCCCGCAGCAGCGACCGATCCGGCATCGACGGCCGACCCCGCACCCGACCTCGCCGCCCAAGTCCGCGCCGACGGCATCGAGTTCGTCCTGGCCGTCTTCGTCGACCTCGCGGGCAAGCCCTGCGCCAAACTCGTCCCCGTCGAGGCGGTCGAGGAACTCCAGTCCGACGGCGTCGGATTCGCGGGCTACGCGGCCGGCGCCCTCGGCCAGCAGCCCAGCGACCCGGACGTCATCGCACTGCCCGACGTCGCCTCGTACACCCCGCTGCCCTTCGTGCGCCCCGGACTCGCCCTCGTGCACTGCGACCCGCACGTCGAGGGCAAGCCCTGGCCGTACGCACCCCGCATCATCCTGCGCGCGGTACTGGCGCGAGCCGCCGAACTCGGACTCTCCCTCGCGGTCGGCGCGGAGATCGAGTACTTCCTCGTCAACCGCGACGAACACGGCACGCTCTCCGTCGCCGACAGCCGCGACACCGCCGCCCAACCCTGTTACGACGCACGCGGGTTGACCCGGATGTACGACCACCTCACCGCCGTCTCCAAGGCGATGAACTCCCTCGGCTGGGGCAACTACGCCAACGACCACGAGGACGGCAACGGCCAGTTCGAGCAGAACTTCGCCTACGCCGACGCCCTCACCACCGCCGACCGGGTCATCACCATGCGGTACCTGGTGTCGGTACTGGCCGAACAGCGGGGCATGACAGCCACGTTCATGCCGAAGCCGTTCACCGACCGCACCGGCTCCGGGATGCACATGCACCTGTCGCTGTGGCGGGGGAGCGAGCCAGCCTTCCCCGACGCCTCCGACACCCGGGGCCTTGGACTGTCCCAGCTCGCCTACTCCTTCGTCGGCGGCATCCTCGACCACGCCCGCGCCCTCCAGGCCGTCATCGCGCCCACCGTCAACTCGTACAAGCGCACCGGCGCGATCTCGACCCGCTCGGGCGCGACCTGGTCACCCCGCAAGGCCGGTTACGGCGGCAACGACCGCACCCACTTCATCCGTGTCCCCGACGGCAACCGCGTCGAACTGCGCGGCGGCGACGGCTCCGCCAACCCCTACCTCGCGGCAGCCGCGGCCCTGGCGGCCGGACTCGACGGCATCGAACGCGCCCTGGACCCCGGCGAACCGGGAGACGCGGCGGCTACGGCGTCCCGCCCCGAACTGCCCCCGACCCTGCTGCACGCCGTTGAGGCACTGGCCGCCGACCCGGTGATCGGCGGGGCTCTCGACGCGGCGGGTCCCGGAGTCGCCGCGTACTTCGGCGAGGTCAAACGCCAGGAGTTCTTCGACTGGCACGGCACGGTCGGCGCCTGGGAGTTGGACCGCTACCTCACCGCTTTCTGACCCGCCCCCGCTTCTCAGAAGAGGAGAACCGCATGTGCGGAATCGTCGGGCTCCATCTGCGTGAGCCCTCCCTCGAACCCCGGCTCGGCGAACTGCTCACCGCGATGCTGGGCCAGGTCGTGGAACGCGGTCCGGACTCGGCGGGCGTCGCGGTCTACGGAGACCCGCGCCTGTCGCCGCCGGGGCGTGCCGTCGTCTCGCTGCTGGGAGTGACCCCGCAGGAGGCGTCAACCGCCTTGCCGGGCGCGGTGGTTGTCGCCGCCGACGCCACGACTGTGGTCCACGCGGCACCGCCTGTCCCCGAGTTGCTCGCCACCATCGCGAGCGTGCTGCCGCAGGCCACCGTCATCGGCTCGGGGGAGGGGTTCGCCGTGCTGAAGGGGACCGGAAACCCCGTCCAGTTGGCCGAGTCGTTCGGGCTCGCCGGAGTGACCGGCTATCAGGGCGTCGGCCACACCCGCATGGCCACCGAATCGGCCGTCACCCCCGAAGGCGCGCACCCCTTCTCCGTCGGCCCCGGTCAATGCCTGGTCCACAACGGCTCGTTCGCCAACCACGCCACCATCCGACGTGAACTCCGGACCCAGGGAGTGCAGTTCGACAGCGAGAACGACTCCGAGGTCGGCGCCCGCTTCGTCGCCCACCACCTCGCCCGTGGCACCGACCTGGAGAAGGCGCTGCGGCTGCTGTGCGAGCGCTTCGACGGTTTCTACACGCTGCTGGTCTCCACCACCGACTCCTTCGCGGTGGTCCGTGACGCCATCGCCTGCAAGCCCGCACTGGTCGCGGAGACCGACGCCTGGGTGGCGATGGCCTCCGAGTACCGCGCGCTGGACGTCCTGCCGGGCATCGAGCACGCCCGCATCTTCGAACCCGAGCCGGAAGAGGTGTACGTATGGCAGCGATGACGGGGGTGGAGGTCGCCGACCTCGCGGCCTCCACCGTCCGCGACCTCAACCAGGCGCTCCACGCTCCCCAACCGGCAGCATCCTGGCGGGTGTTGAACCCCCGAGGCGCCCACAGCGTCGCCTGCGGCCTCAAGGACGAGGTGACCGTCGACATCGAGGGCCACGTCGGCTACTACTGCGCCGGCATGAACCAGCACGCCGCGGTCACCGTGCACGGCAACGCCGGAGTCGGGGTCGCCGAGAACATGATGTCCGGCACGGTCCGGGTGCGCGGCGACGCCTCCCAGTCGGCCGGGGCCACCGCGCACGGCGGGCTGTTGGTGATCGAGGGCAACGCGGCCGCCCGGTGCGGGATCTCGATGAAGGGCGTGGACATCGTCGTCGGCGGGAACGTCGGCCACATGAGCGCGTTCATGGGACAGGCGGGACGGCTGGTGGTCTGCGGCGACGCGGGTGATGCCCTCGGCGACTCCCTCTACGAGGCCCGTATCTACGTCAAGGGCACGGTCAAGTCCCTCGGCGCGGACTGCGTGGAGAAGGAGATGCGGGACGAACACCTCGCGGAACTGGCCGAGTTGCTCAAGGCGGCGGAGTTCGACGAGGACCCGGGCGACTTCCGGCGCTACGGCTCGGCCCGCCGGCTGTACCACTTCAAGGTCGACAACTCGACGGCGTACTGAGGGAGGTGTCACCGCCATGGACAGCGGCAACGGCAGGGGCAAGGGCAGAAACCAGGCCAGGGACCAGGGCAAGGACACAGTGAGGGACACGGGTATGGACTTCGCATCGCACGGCCTGCGTGAGTCGGCCACCTTCGACCGCGCCACCATCCACGCCATCCAACGGGCCGCCGCGACCGGCGTCTACGACATCCGGGGCTGGGGCGCCAAACGGCCCCTCCCGCACTTCGACGACCTGCTCTTCCTCGGCGCCAGCATGTCCCGCTACCCGCTTGAGGGTTACCGCGAGCGCTGCGACACGGACGTCGTCCTCGGCGCCCGCAACGCCAAGTACCCGCTTCACCTGGACATCCCGGTCACCATCGCCGGCATGAGCTTCGGCGCCCTCTCCGCGAACGCCAAGGAAGCGCTCGGGCGCGGGGCGAGCGCGGCCGGCACCTCAACCACCACCGGCGACGGCGGCATGACCCCGGAGGAACGCGGCCAGTCCAAGCACCTCGTCTACCAGTACCTGCCGTCCCGCTACGGCATGAACCCCGACGACCTCCGCAAGGCCGACGCCATCGAAGTGGTCCTCGGGCAGGGCGCCAAGCCCGGCGGCGGAGGCATGCTGCTCGGCCAGAAGATCACCGACCGCGTCGCCGGGATGCGCACCCTGCCGGTCGGCGTGGACCAGCGCAGCGCCTGCCGGCACCCCGACTGGACCG
Organism: Streptomyces colwelliae; assembly: GCF_048158785.1. Lineage (NCBI taxonomy): Bacteria > Bacillati > Actinomycetota > Actinomycetes > Kitasatosporales > Streptomycetaceae > Streptomyces > Streptomyces colwelliae. The sequence goes on from NZ_JBLTJC010000056.1 coordinate 19,194, forward strand.
GCCCCGACGACCTCACCATCAAGATCGGCGAACTGCGCGAGATCACCGACTGGGAGAAGCCGATCTACGTCAAGGTCGGCGCCACGCGCACCTATTACGACGTGAAGCTCGCCGTCCACGCGGGCGCCGACGTCGTGGTCGTCGACGGCATGCAGGGCGGTACCGCAGCCACCCAGGACGTGTTCATCGAGCACGTCGGCATCCCCACCCTCGCCGCGATTCCCCAGGCGGTACAGGCACTTCGGGAACTCGGCGTCCACCGCGAGGTCCAACTCATCGTCTCCGGCGGCATCCGCACCGGCGCCGACGTCGCCAAGGCGATCGCGCTCGGCGCGGACGCGGTCGCCATCGGCACCGCCGCCCTGATCGCCCTCGGCGACAACCATCCCCGCCACGATGCCGAGTACCGCGAACTCGGCTCCGCGGCAGGCTACTTCGACGACTTCCAGGACGGCCGCGACCCGGCCGGCATCTCCACCCAGGACGAGGAACTCGCCGCCCGCCTCGACCCCGTCGAGGGCGGACGCAGGCTCGCCAACTACCTCCGCGTCCTCACCATGGAGGCCCAGACCCTCGCCCGCGCCTGCGGCAAGGCCCACCTCCACCACCTGGAACCCGAGGACCTGGTCGCCCTCACCATCGAGTCCGCCGCCATGGCCCGCGTCCCCCTCGCCGGCACCGACTGGATCCCCGGCACCTCCGGAGCCGCCCTGTGATCGCCGTCGTAGGAGTAGGCCTGATGGGCGCGGCCACGGCGTGGCAGCTCGCCCGGCAGGGCCACGAGGTCACGCTCGTCGAGGCGTACGAGATCGGCCACAAGTCCGGCAGCTCGCACGGCAGTTCACGCATCTACCGCCGCGCCTACGCCGACCCCCTCTACGTCCGTCTGACCGGCGAGGCCCGTGAAATCTGGCGGGAACTGGAGCACGACACCGGTGTCCAACTGCTGCGCCTCACCGGGGGTTTGGACTTCGGCGCGGGCCGTGACCCGAAGGGCATCGCGGAGATCCTGGCGGCAGCCGCCGTACCGCACGAACTGCTGACCGCGGCCGAAGCGACGGACCGCTGGCCGCAGTTCCGCTTCGACGGACCCGTGCTCCATCACCCGGACGCGGGCACGGTCGACGCCGACGCGACGGTGGCCGCCGCCGTACGACGGGCTGCCGAACTGGGCGCCCGCGTACTCACCGGCGTCCGCGTCACCGGCGCGGAGGTCCGCGACGACGGCCGCGTCGCGCTGAGTTCGGACGGCCCCACCGTCGTCGCGGACACGGTCGTGGTCGCGTCCGGCGCCTGGCTGCCCCAACTCGCCGCCCCGCTGGGCTTTTCCGATCCCCTGCCGCCCCTCCAGGTGACCCAGCAGCAGGTCTTCCACTTCCGCCGCCGCGACCCGGAAACGACGGCCTGGCCGGTCTTCGTCCACAAGGACCGGTTGAGCCTCTACGGCCTCCCCTCCGGCAGCGACGGCGGACCGCTCCCGGCGTTCAAGGTCGCCCAGCACGACGAGGGCACGCCCACCACCGCGGACACCCGCACCGGAATCGTCGATCCCGCCTCCCGCGACAAGGTCACCGCCTGGGTGGAACGCGCCATGCCGGGCCTCGACCCCACCCCTGTCGCCGAGGCCAGCTGCCTCTACACCACCACCCCCGACGAGGACTTCGTCCTCGACCGCACCGGCCCCTTCGTCGTCGTCTCCCCGTGCTCGGGCCACGGAGCCAAGTTCACGCCGCTCGTCGGCGCGATGGCCGCCGACCTCGCCCTGGGCCGCGCCGAGCCCCACCCACGCTTCGCCCTGAACCGTTGACCACCGACCCGCGACTCCCGGGAAACCAGGGCCCATCAGGCAGAATGACCGCCATGGGCACCGACCACCACGACCAGGCAGCCGCGCTGCCCGACCGGGAGATCACCCCCGAACAGGCCGACGGACCAGTGGACTTGGAGACCGCGATCGCCCGCCAGGTCCGCCGCTACCGGATCGCGGCCGGGCTGTCGGTGGCGGAGATGGCAGCCCGGGTCGGCATCTCGAAAGCCATGCTCTCCAAGATCGAGAACGCGCACACCTCGTGCAGCCTCACCACTCTCGGCCGCCTCGCCACCGGCCTGAACGTCCCGGTCACCGCCCTCTTCCGAGGCGTCGACACCGAACGTGAGGCCGTCTACGTCCCCGCCGGTCACGGCGCCCAGATCATCCGCCGCGGCAGCCGGGTCGGCCACCTCTACGAACTCCTCGGCGCCCTGCGCGGCCCCCACAAACGCATGGAAGCCGTCCTGGTCACCCTCACCGAGTCCAGCGAGGTCTTCCCCCTCTTCCAACACCCCGGCACCGAGCTGCTGTTCATGCTCGAAGGCGTCATGGTCTACGGCCATGGAGAGGCGGCCTACACGATGCGCCCCGGCGACGCCCTCCAGCTCGACGGCGAGGGCGCGCACGGCCCCCAGGAGCTGGTCGAACTCCCCGTCCGCTTCCTGTCCGTGACGGCATTCGGGGACCACGGACGGGACTGAAGCGGCTTGGTGAACCGAAGCGGTCTGGTGACGGGCCGGACGCCTCGCTAGGCTGCGGGACAGAATCGGGATCGTCAACGCGCCGGTGGCTGGGTAGCGCGTCTCTCCGACATGCTCATGGGAGACGCCGATGGCGTACCGATCCCTCCTCCGCGTTCCCGGCGCGGCATTCTTCCCGCTCGGGTTCCTCGCCCGCCTTCCCTACGCCACCTCGTCCCTCGCGACGCTCATCCTCGTGCGGGCCGCCACCGGCAGTTACGCCTTCGCCGGTCTCGCCGCGGCGGCCCAGGGCATCGCCAACGCGCTCGGCGGTCCGGTCTCCGGAGCGCTGGCCGACCGCCACGGCCACCGCCTCGTCGGGACAGTCACCGCACTCGCCAACGCTGTCGCCCTGAGCGGCCTCATCGCGGCCAGCCACACCGGCCGCGCGAGCATGATCGTCGCGTCGGCTCTGGCCGGACTCACCCAACCCCCGGTCGGCCCGCTGGTACGAGTCCACTGGTCACGCCTTCTCCACGCCCGTGCCCGACCTGACCTCATACCGACAGCCTTCTCGTACGAGGCGACCGCCGACGAGATCAGCTTCGTCGCCGGACCCGCGATCGTCGGACTGCTCACCCTCCTCGGCCCGACGGCGCCGACCGTGGCCGCCATCGCCCTCCTCGTCCTGGCCACCCTGCCCTTCGCCCTGTCGCTGGCCCGGGGGAGCGCCGAGCACCGGCAGAGTCCGCGCGCCTCGCGAACTCCCTTGCCCCGACTGCCACTTGTCGCGATGTTCCTCGCGATGGCCGCTATGGGCACGCTGTTCGGCGCCGTACAGACCGGCGTCACCGCCTACTCCAACGAGAGCGGGCACCCGGGCAGCGCCGGACTCCTCTACGCCCTCTTCGGCATCGGCAGTGCCCTGGCAGGCGCCGCCTGCGCCTGGCTCCCCGCGCGCTTCACCCTCCGCCAGCGGTATGTGACCTTCGCGGCGACCTTGCTGCTGGGCGCGCTTACCCTGGTCGTGGGGGACGGACTGCACGCCGTTCCTACGGCCATGACCGTCGCCGGTGTGACCGTGGCCCCCTACCTGATCAGCCTCTACGCCCTCACCGAACGCCTCGCGCCCGCCGACCGGGCGACCGTCGCCCTGACGATCCTGTGCGCGGGCGGACCGCTCGGCACCGCGACCGGGCAGGTGGTCGCCGGGTACCTCGCCGACCGGAACGGCAGCGGAGGAGCCTTCCTGGTGGCGCCGATCGCGGCAACGGCGGCTCTGCTCCTGGCCGTTGCGGTGTTCCTGGCGGACGCGGAGGCCTTCCGCCCGGCTGTTCGTGTTGCCGTCGGGTCCGGGACACCGGAGTCTGGGGGAACGGGCCGGGCCAAGGGGAGGACACACGATGGGGACGAGCGCTGAAACACCGGACGCCGAGCGGCGACGGCTGGCCGAGGCCGACGACTCCGGGGTGCCCTGGCGCCGTTGGGGCCCCTATCTGAGCGAGCGCCAGTGGGGGACCGTCAGGGAGGACTACAGCCGGGGCGGCGACGCCTGGTCGTACTTCACCCACGACCAGGCCCGCTCCCGCGCCTACCGCTGGGGCGAGGACGGCATCGCGGGCGTCAGCGACGACAAACAGCGGCTGTGCTTCGCGCTCGCGCTGTGGAACGGCCGCGACCCGATCCTCAAGGAGCGGATGTTCGGCCTCACCAACTCCGAGGGAAACCACGGCGAGGACGTCAAGGAGTACTACTTCTATCTCGACAGCACGCCCACGCACTCGTACATGAAGTACCTCTACAAATACCCGCAGTCGGAGTTCCCGTACGAGGACCTGAAGGCCACCAACCAGGCCCGTGGGCGCGGCGACTTCGAGTACGAACTCCTCGACACCGGCATCTTCGACGAGGACCGTTACTTCGACGTGTTCGTCGAGTACGCCAAGGCGGGCCCCGACGACCTGCTGATCGAGATCACCGCGCACAACCGCGGCCCCGACGAGGCACCCCTGCACCTGCTGCCGACCCTGTGGTTCCGGCACACCTGGTCCTGGGCCGGCGGCACCGCCGTACCGTCCATTCACCAGGAACCCGGTGGGCCGCTCCGCGCCGACCACGAGGAACTGGGCCCGCGCCGGCTCTACTGCGACGCGGGCGCGCAGACCCTGTTCACCGAGAACGACACCAACAACGAGAAGATCTTCGGCAGTTCGAACTCCTCCCCGTACGTCAAGGACGGCATCGACCGCTACGTCGTCGGCGGCGAGACCGGAGCCGTCAACCCCGACCGGACCGGCACCAAGGCCGCAGTCCACCACGTGCTGACCATCCCGGGCGGCCAGAGCGCCACCGTCCGCCTGCGCCTCACCGCCGATGAACTGCCCGACTGGACCGGTGACTTCGACACCGTCATGGCCCAACGCCGTGCTGAGGCCGACGAGTTCTACGACGGCATCACATCCGCCGACTCGTCGGTCGACGAACGGCGGCTGGTCCGGCAGGCGTTGGCCGGGATGCTGTGGAGCAAGCAGTACTACTACCTCGACGTCGAGCGCTGGCTGACCGAGCACGGCGTCGACCCGCTCGCCTCCGACCCCCGGGTGCGGAACAGCAACTGGTACCACATGGTCAACGACGAGATCATGTCGATGCCGGACACCTGGGAGTACCCGTGGTTCGCGGCCTGGGACCTCGCCTTCCACACCGTCGCCCTGTCGATGGTCGATCTCACCTTCGCGAAGGGCCAGTTGGACCTGTTGCTGCGCCGCCTCTACCTCCATCCCAACGGCCAGATCCCGGCGTACGAATGGAACTTCGGCGACGTCAACCCGCCCGTGCACGCCTGGGCCACCCTGTTCCTCTACGAGTTGGAGAAGCACCGCACCGGCAAGGCCGATCGAGCCTTCCTGGAGAACGCCTTCCAGAAGCTGATGAAGAACTTCAGCTGGTGGCTCAACCGCAAGGACACCGACGGCAACAACGTCTTCCAGGGCGGCTTCCTCGGGCTCGACAACATCGGCGTCTTCGACCGCAGTGCCCCGCTGCCCACCGGCGGCCACCTCGACCAGGCGGACGGCACGGCGTGGATGGCGCTGTACTGCCAGAACCTCCTGGAGATCGCCATAGAGCTGGCCGTCGACAACCCCGTCTACATCGAGCAGGCGCAGTCCCTCTTCGAGCACTTCGCGTGGATCGCCGTCGCCATGAACCGCATCGGCGCGGACAACGCGAGCCTGTGGGACGAGGAGGACGGCTTCTTCTACGACGTGCTGCGACTGCCCGACGGCACAGCGACCCGCCTCAAGGTCCGCTCGCTCGTCGGACTGATCCCCCTCGCCGCCACCAGCCTGGTCGGCGGCTGGGCGGACCACCGCTTTCCCGAACTGGTCGCCGGAGCGCGGGAGTTCATCGAACGCCATCCGGCCGTGGAGGCCACCATCTCCTCGCACGAGGCGCTGGGCCCGAACGCCGACGGACGTTATCTGTTCGCGCTGTTCGGCGAGGACCGGCTGCGGCGCATCCTGTCCCGGATGCTCGACGAGGGCGAGTTCCTCGGCCCGCACGGCATCCGCTCCCTCTCCCGCCACCATGCCGAGCACCCGTACAGCTTTGAGGTGCACGGGGAGACGTACGGCGTCGGCTATCTGCCCGCCGAGTCCGACTCCGGGATGTTCGGCGGCAACTCCAACTGGCGTGGCCCCGTGTGGTTCCCGGTCAACCTGCTGCTGATCCGCGCGCTGCTCAACCTGCACGCCTTCCACGGCGCCGACTTCACCGTCGAGTGCCCCACCGGATCGGGCCGCCAACTCACCCTCTACGAGGTCGCCCGCGAGATCTCCGACCGGCTCACCGCGACCTTCCTCAGCGACGCGGACGGACACAGGCCGGTGCACGGCGCCCAGGCCAAGTTCGCCAAGGACCCGCACTGGAAGGACCTGATCCTCTTCTACGAGTACTTCCACGGCGACAACGGCGCCGGCCTTGGCGCCTCCCACCAGACCGGCTGGACCGGCCTGTCCGCGGTCACCGCCACCCTCTTCCACACCCTGGGCGACGGCGAGTGGTCGGCCCGGGGCCGCGAGAGCCTGCGCCCGACCGGCGACCGAGAGGAGCCCCTGTCATGACCGCCTGGCCCGAGCAGCCGGTGATCTACGAGATCAACACCCTGATCTGGCTGGGGGAGTTGAGCAGTCGCTACGGCCGTACCGTCACCCTCGGCGAGGTGCCCGCGCCCGCCTGGGACGAGGTCGCCCTCCCCGGCGTCGACGCCGTCTGGCTGATGGGCGTGTGGGAACGCAGCCCGGCCGGACTGGAGATCGCGGTGCGCGACGCCTCGCTTCAGGCGTCATTCCGGGCAGCGCTGCCCGACCTGCGCCCGGAGGACGTCGCCGGATCGCCGTACTGCGTCCGGAACTACGTCGTCGACGCGGCCCTCGGCGGCCCGGAGGGACTGGCGGCGGCCCGCGCCCAACTGGCCGCCCGTGGAGTCCGGTTGATCCTCGACTACGTCCCCAACCACGTGGCCCCCGACCACCCCTGGCTGACCGAGCGCCCCGCCTGTCTGGTCCAGGGCACCCAGGACGACCTCGCCCGCGACCCCGCGGCCTTCCTGGAAACCGACGGCAAGGTCTTCGCCCGGGGCCGCGACCCGTACTTCGCGCCCTGGCCGGACGTCGTCCAACTCAACGCCTTCAGCGGCGAGTTGCGCACGGCCGCCGTCGACACCCTGGCCTCGATCGCCGACCAGGCGGACGGCGTGCGCTGCGACATGGCCATGCTGCTGATGACCGACGTGTTCGCGAAGACCTGGGGCGAACGGGCGGGCACGGCACCGGCGGAGGACTTCTGGCCGTACACGATCCCCAAGGTCCGCGAGCGCCACCCCGACTTCCTCTTCGTCGCCGAGGCGTACTGGGACCTCGAATGGGCCCTGCAACAACAGCGGTTCGACCACTGTTACGACAAGCGGCTCTACGACCGGCTGCTGCACGAGGGTGCCGATTCGGTACGCGGCCATCTGCGGGCCGACCTCGGCTACCAGCGCGGCCTCGTCCGCTTCCTGGAGAACCACGACGAACCCCGGGCCGCCGCCACCCTGTCGCCCGAACGGGAACGGGCGGCGGCGGTCACCATCGCCACCCTGCCCGGCGCGACGCTCTGGCACGAGGGCCAGTTCGAGGGGCGACGGGTACGACCGCCGGTCTTCCTCGCCCGCCGGCCGGAGGAGCCCGTCGACAAGGAACTCCTCGCGTTCCACCACCAGTTGCTCGCCGCCGTCGCCTCCTCCGGCATGCGCAAGGGAGGGGAGTGGCAGCTGCTCGACTGCACGGGCTGGCCGGACAACGCCACCCACGAGAACCTGATCGCCTGGTCCTGGACAACGGATTCCAGCCGTCACCTCGTCGTCGTCAACCTCTCCGAACGGCCCGCACAGGGCCGGGTCCGCCTCCCGTGGACAGACCTGCGCGGTGGCCCCCGCCAACTCACCGAACTGCTCGCCGACTTGACCTATGACCGGGACGGTGACGAGCTGGTCGACTCCGGTCTGTATGTCGAGTTGGAGGGGCTGTGCTGGCATCTGGTCGCGGTGCTGCCCGGATCTTGACCTGTGGCCAACTGGTGAAGGATTGACGGGAGTTGTGAAAGGTGACAAGAATTCAGCTTGCTTCGCTGTGCTTCAGCTGAGCGAAGCACCTGCGAGCGGTCCGGTCGCGCACGCCCTCGATCGTTTCCTTGCGTGCGCCCGCCGCTCGCTCTGCCACCTCCCACACCTTTTACCATCGTCGAGGCTCACTTTGTCACGTTCGCACCACCTCCAATCCCTGTCCGCCCTCGCGGCCGCCGCGTTCATCGCCGCCGCCGCGCCCGTGCTCGCGGCCGGCCCGGCGAGCGCCACCGACGCCGACGCGTGCCAGTCCGCCACCGTGCAGTACCGCATCGTCGGCGCCGATGGAAACGTTGTCGGCGCGGACTGGACCTCGCAGGGCGGGTTCCTCCAGTGGGACACGATCCCCGGCACCGTCGAGGTCCGGCTGGCTCCCGACCAGAGCGTCGGAGACAGCTGCAAGTACCCCGTCTCCCTCGCCGAGTACACCGCCGAGGGCCCCAATTGGTACACCTCGGGCCACCAGACCATGGTCGACAAGGCCACGGTGTACCTCACGGCCAAGGACGTCGCGGGCGCGGCCGACGCACAGCACACCTGGCAGCAGCTGAAGGTCGAGTCGCCCGACTGCTACGGCCAGATCGACCTGTACGGCGACGACGTCACCTACGACGGCGGTACGGGCGAGGGGCACGGCCCTCTTCCCTATGAGCCGGACAACATCATGACTCCGTACCACCTCATCGCGGCCTGGAACGGAGGCGACAAGGAGTGCACCCCGAGCACCCCGGACTCGCCCACCCCGACGCCGACGCAGCCGGCCTCGGCGCCGCCCGTGACGCCGTCGGCCCCGGCCGACAGCACGCCTCCCGCCGAGGAGTCGACCCCGCCGGCCAGCCCCAAGCCGTCGACGACGCCTCCGACGTCCGCGCACGTCCCGCCGCTGAAGTCGTCGCCCTCGCCCACCCCGAAGGCGACGCCGAACGGCGGCAACCAGCCGCTGGCGGAGACCGGTTCCAGCGCGCCGGTCGGCCTCATAGCCGGCGGTGCGGCCCTGGTGATCGCCCTGGGCGCCGGCGGGGTCTACGCGGCCGGCCGCGCTCGCCGCTCCTCCTGACCCAGACATGCCCGGCGTGAACTGACCGCCCCGCCCCGTGTGTTGTCACGGGGCGGGGCTCACGGCCGTGGCCAGGGACGCCCGCCGAGCCGTTCGATGTCGGTGTTGAAGCGTCGTAGAAAAGCCGCGAAGGCGTCGATGTCCTCGTCCGACCAGTCGTCCATGATCTGGTCCAGGGACTGGACCAGACCCTCGCGTTCCTCGTCGAGCATCCGCGCGCCCAGGTCCGTGATGCGGAACTTGCGGGCCATGCCGCCCTGCGGATCGGGGATGCGGTCCACCAGACCGGACCGCATGGCGGCCGCCGTCTGCCGGTTGAGGGTGGATGTGTCGAGACCGAACGCGTCGCTCAACTCCCCGATGGACATGGGCCCTTGGATGCGGATCCGGCTCAACAGGATGTAGGCGCTGCGCTCCAGCACACCGTCCTTGCGGCGCCCGCCCTTGTGCGAGAGAAGCCCGTGCCGACTGAGGAGCATCTGCTCGTACTCGATCTCGCGCGTGCGCCTGTCCATCGGTCCGCTGCCTCCTGCTTCCTGCCGATGCCGCCGCCGTGTCCTGCGCTCCGGGGCGGCCGGGCCCATCCTCGCACGACGTTATGCATCATCCCCATCACATGGCTGATACATACGATGTGTACGATGCATATTCCTTCACATCCCGACTGAACAGACATGCCGAGGAGTCCCGTCATGGACGCCCCCCAGCCTTCAGCCCGCGCAGGCGGCGTGATCGCCACGCTGGCCTTCGCCGGCACCACCGCGGCGATCATGCAGACGCTGGTCACGCCGCTCATCGCCGACCTTCCGGAGATGCTGCACACCTCGTCGTCGAACGCCGCGTGGGTGATCACCGCCACGCTGCTGGTGGCCGCGGTCTGTGTGCCGGTCGTCGGCCGCCTCGGTGACCTGCTGGGCAAGCGCCGGATGCTGCTCGCCTGCTCCGTCCCACTGATCGTGGGCTCGGTGGTCTGCGCGCTCTCCTCCTCCGTCGTCCCGATGATCGTCGGACGCGGTCTGCAGGGCATGGGCATGGGCATGGTCCCGCTGGGCATCGCCCTGCTGCGGGACGTCGTGCCGCAGGAGCGGCTCAGCCCCTCCATCGCACTGGTCAGCGCCTCCATGGGCATCGGTGGCGGCCTCGGCCTGCCGATCGCCGCGGGCGTCGCCCAGTACGCCAACTGGCGTGCCCTGTTCTGGGGTTCGGCCGCGCTCGCCGCGGTCGTCGCCGCGCTGATCTGGTTCCTGATCCCGGACGTACCGGCCGCCGCCAAGGGCCAGCGCTTCGACGCCCCCGGCGCCCTAGGCCTCGCCGTCGGCCTGGTCTGCCTGCTGCTCGGCATCTCCAAGGGCGCCGACTGGGGCTGGGGTTCGGCCACCGTGCTCGGCCTGTTCGCCGTCGCGATCGTGGCCTTCCTGGCCTGGGGCGTGTGGGAGCTACGCACCGGTGACCCGCTGATCGACCTGCGTACGACGGCCCGTCCCCGGGTCCTGATCACCAACATCGCCTCGGTCTTCGTCGGCGTCGGCATGTACTCGAGCATGCTGGTCGTCCCGCAGCTGCTCCAGTTCCCCGCGGCCACCGGCTACGGCCTGGGCCAGTCGATGCTCGCCTCCGGCCTCTGGATGGCGCCCGGCGGCATCATGATGATGATCGTCTCCCCGCTCGGCGGAAAGCTCACCAACGTCCGCGGCCCGAAGTTCACCCTGATCAGCGGCGTCCTCGTCATCACCGCCGGCTACGCCCTGTCGATGGGCCTGATGAGCTCCGCCTGGGGCCTCATGGTCGTCTGCATCGTCATCAACAGCGGCGTCGGCCTCGCCTACGGCGCGATGCCCGCCCTCATCATGAGCTCGGTCCCGCTCTCCGAGACCGCCGCGGCGAACGGCTTCAACACCTTGATGCGCTCCCTCGGCACGTCGATCGGCGCCGCGGTGATCGGTGTGGTCCTCGCCCAGATGACCACCACGGCCGGCGGCTACACGTTCACGTCCGAGAGCGGCTTCCGCACCGGTCTCCTCATCGGCGGCGGCGTCGCTCTCCTCGCGGCCCTGGTCGCGGCGGCGATCCCGGCCGTACGCCAGGCCGCACCCGACGAGGAGAAGCCCGAGCCGGTCACCGCGCGCGAGGAGGCCGGGGTCGAGTCCTGACCCCACCGGGGTGAGCACGGCCGCCTGTGCTCACCCCGCCCACCACGGCGCCGCCGGGCCGGGCAGGGGGACGTGAGGAGCTGCGCAGAAGCAGCGATTCGACTGCGAGGTCGCCGACCGGTCCGCGCCGGTGCGCATGCGTCGTAGCCGAGTCAGGTGCGCGGGCCGAGGCCTTGCAGGGCGTCGTTGAGCTGGGTCGCGGTGAGGGCGGGGGACGGGAGCGCGGGTGTGGCCGGTGTGGCGCGCAGGCCGTCGAGGAGGAGGGCGAGGGGGCGGCGCCAGGCGTCGGGGCCGGCGGCCCCGGTGAGCGCGGGGATCGTACGGCCCAGCGCGGCGAGGGCGAACAGGACGTCCTCCGGGGTGACGTCGGCGCGGATCGTGCCCTGGTCGCTTCCGCGGCTCAGCAGTAGTTCCACGGTGCGGCGGTTGTGGGCGTGCACGGCCTGGAGCGAGTCGACGCCGTCGAGGTGCGTGGTCATGAGGTCGTTGGTGCCGCGGTCGGCGGCCAGGCCGGCGAAGACGGTGTGCAGATAGCCGGTCAGTCCCTCCCAGGCGTCGTCGGCGGTGCGTGCCTGCTCGCCCACGGTCATCGTGCCGGTGAGCAGGTCGTGGAAGACCGCGTCCACGAGAGCGGCGCGGGTGGGGAAGTGCCGGTACAGGGTGGCGTTGCCGATGCCGGCCCGGCGGGCGATCACGTCGATCGGCGCGTGCAGGCCCTGCTCGGTGAAGACCTCGTGGGCGGCCTCGATCAGGAGTTCCCGGTTGCGCCGCGCATCGCGCCGCCGAGCAGGTGCCGTCGAGTCGTCCGCACCGGTCATCTTCACCCTCCGTACTAATGGGGAGTGCTCCCCGGTAGTGATGCTATCGTCGACCCGTCAAGTGGGGAGTGCTCCCCACTTTGGTGTCGAAAGGGGGCGGCATGCAGGGCACGGCACTGGTCCTGGGCGGTGGTGGACCCGTCGGCGGGGCGTGGATGACCGGCGTGCTCGCCGGTCTCTCGGAGGCCGGCGTCGACCTCGGCCGCGCCGACGTGATCATCGGCACCTCCGCGGGTGCGATCTTCGGCGCCCGGCTCGCGGCCGGCGAGGCACCGCAGGAGTCGTACGAACGCCAACTGGCCGGCGCCGACAAGGTGGACCTGCGGGTCGGCGCGGCCCAGACGGTCCGTTTCCTGTGGGCGGCACTGGGATCTCGCGATCCGGGGCGCTCCGTACGGAGGCTGGGCCGGGCCGCCCTCGGCGCACGCACCGGACCCGAGTCCGAACTCCTGGACGCGGTCGGCACGTTGCTGCGCGGCGCCCGGGACTGGCCCGACCGTGCCCTGCGGATCGCGGCCGTCGACGCCGTGTCCGGGGTCTTGGAGACCTTCGACGGGGACGCGGGGATCTCCCTCCTCGAAGCCGTCGCCGCGAGCTGCGCGGTACCCCTCGTCTCGCCGCCCGTCACGGCCGGCGGCCGGCGTTGGATCGACGGCGGCAGCGGCACGACCGCCAACCTGCACCTCGCCGACGGCTGTCGCCACATCCTGGCCGTCGCGCCGATCCCGACAGCGGTCGGCCCGCACCCCAGCGCGCCACGACAGGCGGCCCAACTCGCCGCCCAGGGAGCCGAGATCACCCTCGTCACCCCGGACGGCACGGCCCGGCGCGCGATGGGCCGCGACCTGACCGCGAACGCCCGCCGCCCGGCAGCCGCCCGGGCGGGCCACACCCAGGCAACGGCCCTCGCGCACACAGTGGACGCCGTATGGCGCGGCGACGGGTAGCCGCACGGCCCACGTGTCGGCCGACCATCGAATCGAAAGGAGTGCCATGCCGGCACCCACCCTCCAGGACCTCGCCCCCGACGGACACGACCTGACCGCCGATCCCCACCTCGTCTACGCGGCCCTGCGCGCCAAGGGTCCCGTGCACCGGGTCCTCGTCCCGGGCAGCGGCGAGAGCTGGCTGGTGGTCACCCGGGACGCGGCCCGCGCCGCGCTGACCGACCCGCGACTGCGGAACGACATCCGGCACTCCTCGTCGTGGCAGGACGACGGCGGACACGCCCTCGGCCGCAACATGCTCCAGACCGACCCACCGGACCACACTCGGCTACGGCGGCTGGTCGCGGGCCACTTCACGCCCGCGCGGATCGCCGCGCTCCGTCCGCGCATCGAAGCGATCGCCGTCGATCTGCTCGCCGGGCTTCCGGCGCGGGGGACGGCGGATCTGGTGAGCCGGTACGCCCTGCCGCTGCCCGTCACGGTGATCTGCGACCTGTTCGGGGTGCCCGCCGCGGACCGTACGGTGTTCCACGCCTGGTCGAACGAACTCGTCATGCCCGCTTCGCCCGAGAGGGGTGCCTCGGCCGCCGCCGCCCTCGGCGCCTACCTGGCCGAGTTGATCCACCGGAAGCGCGGCACCCGGGAGGCCGACCTGCTCGGTGACCTCGTCGCCGCGGCCCGCGTACCCGCCCCCGAGTCGCCCCTCACCTCCGAGGAACTTCTCGGGATGGCCTTCCTCCTCCTGGTCGCCGGGCACGAGACGACCGTCAACCTGATCTCCGCGACCGTCCACGCCCTGCTCACCCACCCCGACCAACTCGAACTGCTGCGCACGGAACCGGACTTGGCCGGCGCCGCCGTGGAGGAGTCGCTGCGTCACCGCGCGCCCGTCCATGCCACCGCGTTCCGTTTCGCGGCCGAGTCCCTGGACCTCGCCGGTACCCGCATCCCCGCCGGAGACGCGGTACAGATCTCACTGGCCGCGGCCTCCCGCGATCCCCTCCACTTCCCCGACCCGGACCGCTTCGACCTACGGCGGCGGGGCCCCGGGCACCTTGCCTTCGGCCACGGTCTCCACCACTGCCTGGGCGCACCCCTGGCCCGCGCGGAGGCCACCATCGCCGTACGCCTCCTTCTGCACCACTGCCCCGGCCTCGCTCTCGCAGCGGACCCCGCGACACTGACGTGGCGGACGAGCACGCTGCTGCGGGGCTTGAGCGAACTGCCGGTGCGCTTCGGCCCGTCAGGAGACCAGGGCGGCACCGACTAGACCAAGTCCAGGACGCCGGTGGGCAGTTGAGTGTCGGGCCAGTGAGGTTCGTAGCGCCACGTCCCCAACCCCCGTTCCGCCGCGTACGGTCCGACGGCCCCCTCGATCATCGAGACCGCCTCCTCGCGAGCCGTCTCCACCGCCCGGTGATCGGCCTCGCTCACCACCCCCAGCCGACGGCCGTGGGCGTACTCGTCCTCGTCCTTCCAGTCCCACCGGGACAGGTCGGGCGCGACGACCAGGTCCAGCAGCAGGTCGAAGGTGTCGAAGCCGATGGGCGTCCGGCGCATCGGATGCTGGAAGTTGACGTACCAGTGCGTGAGTCGGCCGTCTCCCGCGGCGTCGAAGAACGCGTTGACGCTGAACCAGCTGTCGGGCGGCACCCATTGGAGATGGGCTGTGTCCCGCCAAGTCCAGTGGCCGAGCTGCCAGTTGCCATCGGCCAGGTTCGCCAGGGCGCGCAGCCGGGCGGTCTCGTCGCCGGTGAGGAGCGACTCGATCCAGGTCGTCGGGGCCAACGACTCCGCGCCCGGCCGGCACCCCAGAACCAGTGCCTCGGCGGTGTCCTCGACGACCCGTAACGCGTGGGCGCCCCACACCTTCCGTCGGAACACATCACGCCGTACGGCGGTCTCACCCGGCTGGAACTCCCGCATACCCACCTCCGGTTGCTCGGGCTACTCATGTCTGCCCGCGCGCCACCGCCCGGAACTCCAACGGCGTACGGCCCTCCCGCTTGCGGAAGAACTTCGCGAAGTCGGTCGGCTCGCCGAAGCCGAGCGCGCGGGAGACGTCCGCCGCCGTCGCGTCGGTGTGGACGAGGAGGCGCTTGGCCTCCAGGAGGACGCGGGCGTCGAGGTACTGCTTGGCGGTCGTGCCGGTGGCCGCGAGGGTCGCCCGGGTGAGGGTGCGCGGGCTGTAGCCCAACGCGGCGGCGTAGTCGGCGACTTGGTGGCTGGTGCGGAAGTCGCGTTCCAGGGCGGCGCTGTAGCGGCGGAACGTGTCGTCGGCCGGGGCGGACGACACCGGGTCCGGGCGGACGTGGGAGAGGCGCAGCAGCAGGACGGAGAGGAGCATGCGGAGGGTCTGGAGGTGTGCGTCGAGCGGGAGTGAGGCCAAGTCGGCGTACTCATGGGTGAGATGACGGAGTGTCAGGCGTGCCGCTCGCGCGTGCGGTCCTGTCGGGAGCAGGGGTGACTGGTCGAAGGGGGGATCGGCCAGGACGAAGCCCGGCTGCCAGATGACGATCGTGCCGCGGGTCGTCGTCAGGTCGGCGGGGACGTACTGGTGCACCTGCCCCGAGCTCACCCACAGCCAGCCGCCCTCCTCCACCGCGCAGTCCGTGAAGTCCACCCGGTGGCGCAGCGTGCCCTCCGTGACATGGATCAGGTGGTGGAAGTCCGGCCGCTGCGGAGCCGACAGGTCGATACCGCGCCGCTCACCGCGCGCCAGCAGCTCGGTGAAGTCCACGACGTCCATACCGATGGGCGCCGCGAGCGACGGACGGTACGGCACGTCCGTGATGTCAGGCTGACCGTTTTTTCCCATGGCGAGTCCCGAGCCTACCCCTGTCGGGCCTCGAACCGCTCCTACGGTCGAAAGCACAGAGACCGGACTGGGCAAGGAGCTGGCGACGTGCGACTGATCGTGGGGATGACCGGGGCGACCGGAGCCGTCCTCGGCGTCCGGCTGCTGGAGCAGCTCGCCGAGCTGCCCGAGGTGGAGACCCATCTCGTCCTCAGCCGCTGGGCCCGGACCACCCTGGAGCTGGAGACGGGACGCACCGCCCGCGAGGTCGCCGGGCTGGCGGACGTCGTCCACAATCCCGAGGACCAGGGCGCCACCATCGCCTCCGGATCGTTCCGCACCGACGGCATGGTGATCGTGCCCTGCTCCATGAAGACCCTGGCCGGCATCCGCACCGGCTACGCCGACGGGCTGATCGGCCGGGCCGCCGACGTGATCCTCAAGGAGCGCCGCCCGCTGGTCCTCGTACCGCGCGAGACACCCCTGAGCGAGATCCACCTGGAGAACATGCTCGACCTCGCGCGTAAGGGCGTCCGCATCGTGCCGCCGATGCCCGCCTTCTACAACCACCCCGCCACGGTCGACGACATCGTCACGCACATCACCTCCCGCGTCCTCGACCAGCTCGACCTGCCCGCCCCCGCCGCCAAGCGCTGGGACGGCATGCGGACCGCCCGCGACGCACGCATCCAACCCGCCGCCTGAGACGCCACCCGAGACATCCGAGGCGCCCAAAGCACCCGCGCCACACGCCCCTTCACGTACGGAGCCCCCATGCCCTACGACGACCTGCGCAGCTTCCTGGACACCCTCGACAAGGAGAGCCAGCTGCTGCGGATCACCGAACAGGTCCTTCCCGAACCGGACCTGGCCGCCGCCGCCAACGCGGCCGGACGCATCGGCGAAGGCGCCCCCGCCCTCTACTTCGACAACGTCAAGGGCTTCACGGACGCCCGGATCGCGATGAACGTCCACGGCTCCTGGCGCAACCACGCCCTCGCCCTCGGACTGCCCCCGGACACCTCCGTGCGCGAGCAGGTCGAGGAGTTCGCCCGCCGCTGGGACGCCTTCCCGGTCGCACCGGAGCGCCGTGAGGACGCGCCCTGGCGGGAGAACACCCAACAGGGCGCCGACATCGACCTGTTCAAGGTTCTCCCGCTGTTCCGGCTCAACGACGGCGACGGCGCCTTCTACCTCGACAAGGCCGCCGTGGTCTCCCGCGACCCGCGCGACCCGGACCACTTCGGCAAGCAGAACGTCGGCACGTACCGCATCGAGGTCATCGGCCGCGACCGCCTCGCCTTCCAGCCGGTCCCCATGCACGACGTGGCCCAACACCTGCACGCCGCCGAGGAGTCGGGCGAAGACCTGCCCATCGCGATCACCCTCGGCAACGACCCCGTCATCACGATCGTCGCCGGCATGCCGATGGGCTACGACCAGTCCGAGTACGAGATGGCCGGCGCCCTGCGCGGAGCCCCCGCGCCCATCGCCACCGCGCCCCTCACCGGCTTCGACGTCCCCTGGGGTTCCGAGATCGTCATCGAGGGCGTCGTGGAGAGCCGCAAGCGCCAAATAGAGGGCCCCTTCGGCGAGTTCACCGGCCACTACTCCGGCGGCCGACGCATGCCGACGATCCGCATCGACCGCGTCTCCTACCGCACCGACCCGGTCTTCGAGTCCCTCTACCTGGGCATGCCGTGGACCGAGGTCGACTACCTGGTCGGCCCCAACACCTGCGTCCCGCTCCTCAAGCAACTCCGCGCCGAATTCCCCGAGGTGCAGGCCGTCAACGCCATGTACACGCACGGCCTCGCGGTGATCGTCTCGACGAAGAAGCGCTACGGCGGCTTCGCCAAGGCGGTCGGCATGCGCGCGATGACCACACCGCACGGCCTCGGCTACGTCACGCAGGTCATCGTCGTGGACGAGGACGTCGACCCCTTCGACCTGCCCCAGGTGATGTGGGCGATGTCCGCGAAGGTGAACCCCCAGGACGACGTGATCATCGTCCCCAACCTGTCGGTCATGGCCCTGGCACCGGCCGCCGACACCCCGGGAATCACCAGCAAGATGATCATCGACGCCACGACCCCGGTCGCACCGGACAACAGGGGCCACTTCGACACCCCGGTACGGGACCTGCCCGAGACCCCCGAGTGGGCCGACCGGCTGCGCGCCCTCATCGCCGCCCGCTGAAGCCCACCGAAGCCCCACCGAAGCCCGCTGAACGCCCAGTGAACCGACCTCAGGAGTCGACCGCCATGATCTGCCCCCGCTGCGCCCACGACACGGTCGACACCGTGACCACCTCACCGGTCCCCGGCGTGTGGGACGTACTCCAATGCGCCCGCTGCCTCTACATGTGGCGCACCACCGAACCCGACCGCCGCACCCGGCGCGAGGCGTACCCCGTCGAGTTCCGGATGACGCGGGCCGACATCGAGACGGCCCCGGAGGTGCCCGTCGTACCGCCGCTGCGCGTCGGCTGAATCACCCACGCTCGGCTACGAGCCCAACGAGCCCAACAAGCCCAACAAGCCGTCGAGAACCGCCTCTTGACGCCGGGGCGTGGTGGTGTGGGGCAGCAGGACCGCGTTGATCTGGAAGCCCATGAGAGCCGCGAGCAGGGTGTCGACGACTTCGTCGTCCGGGGTGCCCGTGACGATGTCGCCGTGCCGGCGGCCCTGTCGCAGACAGCCGCACATCTGGGTGCGCCAGGCCGCCATGGCGTTCTCGTGCACCTCGGCCATGCGCTCGTCGTGGACGGCGCGGTCCCAGAAGGCGATGACGACCCGGGCCTCCATGAGGCGCGCTTCGTCGAGCGGCATGATCTCCAGGCAGAGCAGGCGCAGGGCGGCGAGGCCGGTCGCGTCGCCGATGGACTCGCGGGCCCGGACGTTGGTGCTCTCGAAGGTGTGCTGGAACGCGGCGAGAAGGATCTCGTCCTTGTTGCGGAAGTAGCCGGCCAGCGCACCGTTGGCGTATCCGGCCTCGGCGGCGAGGTCGCGCATGGTGACGGCGTCGAGCCCGCGTCTTGCGATCAGGGCCCATACGGCTTCGATGATCTCGCGGCGGCGAGCGTCATGATCGACGATTTTGGGCATGCCCAGACCTTAATCCAGCCGCTCCGGCACCGGTCCGACCCGGTCAGGCCAGCATGGCGGCCATGCCCAGGGCCATCAGCGCGCCGCCCGCGTCGCCGAGCGGACCGGCGCGGGGCGCACCGGGACGCAGTGCCCGGTGCATGAAGGCGCCCGCCCGCGCCAGCACCCACAGCACCACCGCCAGCACGAACAGTCCGTGACCGCCGGTGTGGTGGTGCCCCTGCGGAAGCCGGGCCATGGCCGCCGTGACCACGGCCATCACAGCGAGGTCGGCGGCGGCCGGCCCGCGGGCGAACAGACACATGCCCGTCGTCACGGCGGCGCACGCCAGCAGCGGGTACGGCCCCGGGCTCCCCACCACCATCAGCAGGGTCACGGCGAGTACGACGGCGTGCGGCCCCCAGTGCTGTACGGGCCCCGGTACATGCCCCGCGAGGCACAGACCGGAGCCCGTCAGCGCGACGGCGGCCGGGAGGACGTCATGCGTCACGACGGCGCCGGACGAGGGCCGAGACCGCGCCGCCCGCGAAGAACAGCACGACGATCCCCTCGAAGAGCCGCGCCAGCCGGGCCGAACCACCGATCAGGGTGGTGAAGTTGGCCAGCACCATGAACGTGATCCCGCACAGCCCCAGGGCGCCGAGCGCCGGCGCGAGCCGGGTGTGCCACAGCCGGCTGTCCGCCCCGGTCCGGGCGAAGAAGGCGATGATCGCGACGCCGACCAGGATCATCAGCACCAGCACACCGAGCGTGGCCAGACCGCTCATCCAGGTGAACAGCTCCAGCACCGGATCCGATCCGGCGAGGACGAACGCCCCCACCACCACGGCCGCCGACACGCTCTGCACCAGCGAACCGGCGTGCGGCGAGCCGTGCTTGGCGTGGCTGCGGCCCAGGACGGCGGGGGCGTCGCCCTGGCGGCCGAGGGAGAACAGATAGCGGGAGATCGCGTTGTGGAAGGCGAGCAGCGCCGCGAACAGGCTGGTCAGCAGCAGGACTTCCATCGTGTCGGAGGCGGCCGGACCGACGTACTGCCCGGCCACCGTGAAGACCAGCCCGCTCGTGTCCTTGGCCGCCGCGCCCCGCACGTCGTCCGAACCGACGGCCAGCACCACCGCCCAACTGGACACCGCGTAGAAGCCGCCGATCGCGATGACCGCCAGGTAAGTCGCCCTGGGCACACTGCGCTTGGGGTCCCTGGCCTCCTCGCTGTAGAGGGCGGTCGCCTCGAAGCCGACGAAGGAGGCGACCGCGAACATCACCCCGATTCCCGGCGATCCCGTGGTGAAGGCACCGGGCGTGAAGGAGTCGAAGTCGATGCCGTGGGCGCCTCCTCGGGCGAGGATCGCCACCGTCATCACCGTGACGATGCCGACCTCCAGGATCAGCAGCACCGACAGGACCTTCGTGCCGACCTCGATGTTCCGGTAGCCCAGCACCGCGACCAGTCCCCACAGCACTCCGGCCCACAGCCACCAGGACAGGTCGGGGCCGCCGTACTTCACGACCAGCCCTTGCAGGGTGACGCCGGCGAGGCCGTAGATCCCGGCCTGGATCGTGCTGTACGTGAGCAGCGCCAGCCCGGCCGCTCCGGTGCCGGTGATCCGGCCGAGGCCGGCGGTGACGTACGAGTAGAAGGCGCCGGTGTCGACGACATGGCGGCTCATCGCCGCGTAGCCGACGCTGAACAGCAGCAGGACGACGGTGACCAGCAGATAAGCGGCCGGTACGCCGGGGCCGTTGCCGATGGCCAGCATCACCGGCAGAGCGCCGCCGATGGCGGTGAGCGGCGCGGCTGCCGCGACGACCATGAAGACGATCCCGCCGACTCCGATCGAGCCACGGAGTTTTGACGGGGTGTCAACTGTGCTGGTGCTGATGGTCTGTTCAGACATGGCAGCCCCCTGTGCCCGTCCCGCGGGTGGCGTGGGCGGAGGTGCTCGCGGGCACGTCGAGGGTGGGGTTGCGGTCGAAGAAGCCGACCGGCTTGAGCGTGAAGCCGGTGGTGTCGACCGGCATGATCGGCCAGTCCTCGGGACGCGGTGCGTGGGTGAGGCCGAAGGTGTGCCAGAGGACGAGGTCCTGCCCGTCGAGGTCCCGGTCGGCGGCGGCGTACGCGGGCAGTCCCGCCCCGCCGGGATGCTGGTTGACGAAGTCGCCCGCCGGATAGCGCTCGGCCGGGTCGTGGGCGGTGACCCAGAGGTGCTTGGTGGCGAAGGCCGCGCGGGCCGCCACCGAGGACCCGGGATCGGCGAGCAGTGCCGGCTTGCCCTCCGGGTGCAGCGCGTAGGCGACCGGCCG
>NZ_JBLTJC010000057.1:0-40493 GCF_048158785.1 Streptomyces colwelliae
CACAGCGTGCCTCCGGAGGGTGCCGCTCTGTCACCGACAGCTAGTAGGGTGACCAGCTCGGGGGCCACCTGCGCCGTATGAGAAGAGGTGGGGTACGGGGATGACTGTCGGCACGAGCAGCGCGCCGTCGAAGCCCTGGCCGACGGCCGCGAACCGCCAGACGTCCTTCAGGTAGAAGTCACCCAGCATCACGGCCCGCTCGGTGGTGAACTCCGAACCGTTGAACGAGTAGCGGGCCACTTCTTCGCCGCCCGCGACGATCCGGACGTACCCGGGGGCGATCTGCGACATCTGCCCGGCGCCGTCGAGCGTCGCCGTGAACGCCAGCTTGTGGATCTGCGGCGGGATCTTGTCGAGCGTGACCCGGAAGGACTCCGAGTCGCCCGCCTGGGCACCCAGGAGCTGGATGGACTCCTCGGGGGACTTCGGCTGGTTGAAGAACACGAAGTACCGGTCGTCCGAGAGCCGCTCCTCGGCGTCGAGACCGAAGCAGCTGATGTCGAACGTCAGCCCGGGGCCGGTGATCTGCACGCCTACGTACAGATCCGTGCCCGCGGTGAGGTCACTGATCTTGGCCTTGTGGCCGCGTTGGAATTCCCTGGCCATGCGTAACGACCGTCCCCCATCCCGATGCAAGTGCGTCGCGTCAGGCTAACGGCAATCTCTGACACCGGAGTAAGTCGGTACAGACCCGGTACACAATCCCCCACAAGGGGGCCTCACTCGTCGCGGGCGCCCGGCGGATGGGGCAGCCGCTCGGCCGCGACCACGCCTTCGAGGTAGCCCTTGGCCCGCTCGGTGCGCGGGTACGCCTCCAGGAGCCGCCAGAACCGCGGCCCGTGTCCGGGCACCAGGAGATGCGCCAGCTCGTGCAGCAGCACGTAGTCCACGACGTACTCGGGCATGCCCTGGAGCCGGTGGGAGAGGCGGATGCTGCCTTCGGAGGGAGTGCAGGAGCCCCAGCGCGTGTTCTGGTTGGTGACCCAGCGCACGGAGGTGGGCCGGGCGCGGCCGTCGAAGTACTGGGCCGACAGGCGCTCGGCGCGCTCGGACAGCTCAGCGTCACCCAGCACGCGTTTGCTTTCCTGGGCGGCCAGCTTGTCGAGCATGACGGTGACCCAGCGCTTCTCCTCCGCCTCGGACATGCGGGCGGGGATGAGCACGACGGTGCGATCGCCCTCGCGGTACGCGGAGACCGTCCTGCGCCGACGCGCACTCCTGCGGACCTCGATCGCGCTCGCCCCCGAGCCGCTTGGCGGCTGGCTCGTCGTACTGCGCTGTGGTTTTCCGGCGCTGTGCAGTGGGTCGGCGGGCACGCCACGACGTTACCCTCTGCACACGCGGGAAGTCCCGACTCCGGGGCGGTTTCGGTATCGATCCGCCACCAAGCGTTTGATTTGTACGACGAATCCCACAGCCTGTGGACAACTTTCTGCACCCGACGCCCGGGCCGGGCAGGCTGGCATCGCAGGCGGAGCACCGACCGGTTCCGCCGGCACACGGGACGTACTTCCTAGGGCTACGGGGGCCTGTCATGCATCCGATGGTGAAGCCCGCGCTGCGGCGCGGCTGGCGCGATCTCCACACCGTGCAGTTCGGGATGACACCGGCGCACGCGATGACGCTGGGCCCTATGGACACGGCGACGGGCAGTTTCCTGGACCTGCTCAACGGCACGCGCGGACTGCCCCTCCTGCGCGAGGAGGGTCACCGGATGGATCTGCCCGAGGGCCACGTGGACCAGCTGGTGGAAGGTCTGGCGCACGCGGGCCTGCTCGACGACGCGCGCGGCGGCGGGCCGGCGGCCGACGCCCTCCGCGCGAAGAAGGACGTCCTCGACCGGCTGCGCCCGGACCTCGCCTCGCTCTCCCTGATCACCGGCGAGCCGGGCGAGTCGATGGGCCGTCTGGCGGCGCGTCGCGAACTGCGGGTGCAGGTGAGAGGCGCGGGCCGGGTGGGCGCGGTGCTGGCCGCGCTGTTGTCGGGCGCGGGGGTCGGCGAGATCGACGTACGCGACGGCGGTCACACCGAGCCCTGGGACGTCGCGCCGGGCGGGCTGCCCGCCGAGGCGGTCGGCGAGCGCCGGGACGAGGCGGCGCGCCGCGCGGTACGCCGGGCGGCACCGGGCCGCCCACCCCGCCGGACCTCGCAGGCCACGGCGGAGGAGAGCGACCCCGGTTTCTCCCTGGTGATCCTCGCCCCGCGCGACGACGTCGCCGTACACGCGCCCGACCCGGCCGCCGCCACCGGCCTGATCGTCTCGGGAACCCCGCATCTGTACGCCGGTGTCGTGGAGGGCACGGGAGTCGTGGGCCCGCTGGTCCTGCCCGGCGAGACGTCCTGCGCGGGCTGCCTGCACCACGCTCGCACCGACCGCGATCCGACCTGGCCGCGTCTGGTCGCGCAGTGGCGCTCCGGCAGGCAGCCGCAGGTGCGGCCCTGCGATCTGACGCTGGCCACGACCGTCGCCGGGTTGGCGGCCGCGCACGCGCTGGCCTTCCTGGACGGGCAGTCGCCGTCGAGCGCGGGCGCGCGGTGGGAGGTCTCGCTGCCCGGTCTGCACTGGCACGCGCGGCCGGTCTGGGCGCATTCCGCCTGCCCGTGCGGAGCCGCGGAGAAGGGTGCGGAGAAAGGTAAGGAGGGACACACCTCTACGGACGAGGATCGACACGCGACAATGGCAGGGGACCGGCCGTCGAGGGATGTGCGCCGTAAGGCAGACTCGGCCCGGCCGGCCGGGACTTGGAGGGCGCATGTCTGATCTTCCCCGCAAGGCGGTCACCCGCACCGCCAAGCTCGCCGCGCTCCCGCTCGGCTTCGCCGGGAGAGCGACGTGGGGGCTCGGGAAACGGATCGTGGGCGAGTCCGCGGAGATCGTCGGCCGCGAGCTGCAACAGCGCACGGCGGAGCAGCTGTTCAAGGTGCTCGGCGAGCTCAAGGGCGGTGCGATGAAGTTCGGGCAGGCGCTGTCCGTCTTCGAGTCGGCGCTGCCCGAGGAGGTCGCCGGTCCCTACCGCGCCGCGCTGACCAAGCTCCAGGAGGCGGCGCCTCCGATGCCGACACGCACCGTGCACGGTGTGCTGGCGGAGCGGCTCGGTGAGGACTGGCGCGAGCTGTTCCTGGAGTTCGAGGACAAGCCGTCGGCCGCGGCGTCGATCGGGCAGGTACACCGCGCCGTGTGGCACGACGGCCGCGAGGTCGCGGTCAAGGTGCAGTACCCGGGCGCCGGCGAGGCGCTCCTGTCCGACCTGACCCAACTGAGCCGATTCGCCCGCCTGTTGGGCCCGCTCATCCCCGGGATGGACATCAAGCCCCTCATCGCCGAGCTCCGCGACCGGGTCTCCGAGGAGCTGGACTACGGCCTGGAGGCGCAGGCCCAGCAGGTGCACGCGGAGGAGTTCGAGGGCGACCCGGATGTCATGGTGCCCGCCGTGGTCCACCAGTGCGACCAGGTCCTGGTCACCGAGTGGATCGACGGGATTCCGCTGTCGGAGGTGATCGCCGACGGCACCCAGGAGCAGCGCGACCGGGCAGGCCAGCTCCTGGCCCGCTTCCTCTTCTCCGGCCCTGCCCGCACCGGCCTCCTCCACGCCGACCCGCATCCGGGCAACTTCCGCCTCCTGCCCGCCGACCCGGACGGCAAGGGCGACTGGCGTCTGGGTGTCCTGGACTTCGGCACGGTCGACCGCCTCCCGGGTGGCCTGCCGACGCCCATCGGCGACTCCCTGCGCATGACGCTCGACGGCGACGCCGAGGCGGTCTACGAGCTGCTGCGCACAGAGGGCTTCGTCAAGGACTCGATAGAACTGGACCCCGACGCGGTCCTCGACTACCTCGTGCCGATCATCGAGCCGGCCCAGGTCGACGCGTTCACCTTCAGCCGCGGCTGGATGCGCAGCCAGGCGGCCCGCATCGCCGACCCCCGCTCCCCCGCCCACCAGTTGGGCAAGCAGCTCAACCTGCCCCCGGCATACCTCCTGATACACCGGGTGACATTGAGCACAATCGGCGTCCTGTGTCAGTTGGGCGCGACGGTGCGGCTGCGTGAGGAGCTGGAGGAGTGGCTGCCGGGGTTCGTACCGGAGGACCCGGACGAGTACGAGGAGTTCCTGGACGAGGAGGACCCCGCGGCGGAGGCGTGAGCCGGGCCGCGGGTGGCGCACGTCGGGGCGGTGGTGGCACGAGTGCGGCCTACCACCAGGCCGAGTCCAGCCGTCCCTCGATCGCCCTGAGGTTCTCCCTGGCGCAGGTGTCGCAGAAGTAGTGCCTGGTTCCGTGCTCCACGGAGCAGGTCCAGGTGGGCTGTGGGCCTTCGGACCGGGTGCCGCAGCGGGCGCACACGAGGGACCGGGGCTCCGTGGTGGAGGCGCCGGTGTCACTGCCTCCGGGAGGACTCGTCACGCGGCGACGATAACGCCGCGGCCGTGGATCGGCGGGCAGAACGCACCGCGGGGCCGGTCCGTTCGGACGGACCGGCCCCGCGAGGGAGCTTTCGCCTCCCGGGGTCGGGAGGCCACCGCTTCAGGTGTGATCGGTTACTGCATGACGGCCATGGCGAGCGCACGGCGGGCACGCATCGAGGCGCGCTCGGCCCTGCGCTGCATCCGGCGGGCGGTCACCAGGCGTACGGCCCGGCGTTCCCGCTCGGCCTCGTGCAGGCGCTCGTGCATATGCGCACGGGCCAGGGCTTCTGGGATGAGTTGCATCTCTCGGGTCCTGTTCTGGCGCGACTCGGTCGCACCCGGGGTGGTGAAGTCTGGGATCGCGGAGCCCACGGGCTCGCTGGGAGTGGACGGCTTCATCGGGGCCTGCTTCTTGGGGTCGTGCGTGAGGGGGCGGTCGATCGTTCCGAGGGTGATGTTCATGCCGTGACCGGGTTCTTGCGCGGACGGCCACGCGGCCGCTTGCGGGCCACGACGACACCCTGGACGAAGAGCTCGCCACCCCAGACGCCCCAGGGCTCACGCCGCTCCTTGGCGCCGGCGAGGCAGGCCTCGATCAGCGGGCAGGTGCGGCAGAGGGACTTGGCGTACTCGACATCGGCCGGCGACTCGGCGAAGAAGACCTCCGGGTCGTAGGAACGGCAGGGGACGGGCACGCCCAGGTTCTCGATGGCGTCGTCGAGCGCGGTGAGCGTAGTGAGCGGAGTCAAGGTGGAGTCCTCCGTGAGGCCGGGCGGGGGGATCGTTTCGGAAGGCGGTACGGACGGGGCGTGCGCTTCGAGTTGCACGGTTGTTCTTCCTCGTCTGGTCGGTCCGGCCCTGTTGGGCCGGTTGTCGGCTGGGTACCGGGTTCTTTTCTTGTCCCGAGGCCCCTTCGCTCCGTCGTCCCCGTTCGGGGAAAACAGAAGGGCCGCGGATCCCGGATGGGGTTCCGCGGCCCTGAAGGCGCCGGCCTGATCGAATCAGGCTGGATCACTCCAGGGTTCTGGCCCACGGAAGGCCCACATCTGGTGGTGCTGCGTCGTCTGCTTCCGGCTTCCGGCACCGGGGGCAAAGGCATAGGCCTGCGCCTGTGCCCCTACTGCTTCCAGTGCCTTGGTCGGTCGCTCATTGCGCTCACGGATGGGAAGAACCGCGAGAGACACGGCGGACGCCGGGCGGACGGCAGAGATGCCGGACAGACCGGTGTCCAGGTTCGAAACGCCGAGCATGCACAGGGAGACGACCGAGGGATCGGTCATTTTCACGGTGCTGCTGGAGCTGGTGTTGATGCTGATCACTGGAATCGCCTCCTCTCGGCGTCTCGGGGGACCGGGGGTGAGACCGGTCCTTCGGATATGCAAGTACAGCACGGAATCAGGGCCTTCGAGAAGGCCCCCTGTTCCCGTGTCTAAGAACCTATGGGGATTGCTGGGGCATGCGCAAACTATTTTCTCGACGAGTTTGAATCAGTCCTCCGCTGCACCCTCCGCAGGCTCCTGACCGCCGCAGATGGCCAGGACGTCGGCCCCGTAGCGGTTGAGCTTGCGGACGCCGACTCCGGGGATCCGCGCGAGTTCGCCGTCGTCGTCGGGGACGGTCTCGGCGATCGCCATCAGCGTCTTGTCGGTGAAGACGCAGAAGGCGGGCTGGCCGCTGCGCTGCGCCTGGACCTCCCGCCACTCGCGCAACCGCTCGTAGAGGCCCTCGTCCATGTCGGAGGGGCAGTCCTCGCAGCGCATCAGCTTCATCTCGCCGGCCTCGGTGAGCGTGCGTCCGCAGACCCGGCAGCGGGCCACGGTGCGCTGCGCCCGGCGCGGTACGGCCTTGGGCGTGCCCGTGAAGCCGCGCTCGATGCTTCCGGGGGCGACCGTACCGGGTCTGCCCGCGACGCCGGTCGAGCCGGGGCGCAGGCCGTCCAGGAAGCGGCTGGGGCGGCGGTTGGGGCGGCCGCCGGGTGAGCGGGAGAGGGCCCAGGAGACATGGACCCGCTCCCTGGCGCGGGTGACTCCGACGTACAGGAGGCGGCGCTCCTCCTCGATCTGTTCGTCGGTCTTCGCGTAGGTGATGGGCATCATGCCCTCGGCGACGCCGACCAGGAAGACGACGTCCCACTCCAGGCCCTTGGCCGAGTGCAGGGAGGCGAGGGTGACGCCCTGGACGGTCGGGGCGTGCTGGGCGTTGGCCCGCTCGTCGAGTTCGGCGACCAGGTCGGCGAGGGTGGCTCCGGATCTGGCCGCGGCGAAGTCCTGGGCGAGGTTGACCAGGGCCGCCAACGACTCCCAGCGCTCTCTGACGGCGCCGGAGCCGGCCGGGGGCTCGGTGGTCCAACCCTCGCCGGAGAGGACGGCACGGACCTGGGAGGGCAGGTCGATGACGTCGTCGAGAAGGGAGTCGTTGCCGCCGAAGCGGGCCGCGCCGCGCAGGGCGATGCCGGCCTTGCGGACCTCGGGGCGGTCGAAGAACCGCTCGGCGCCGCGCAGTTGGTAGGGGACCCCGGCGTCGGCGAGGGCCTGTTCGTAGGTCTCGGACTGGGAGTTCGTGCGGACCAGGATCGCGATCTCGCTCGCCGGGACGCCCGCGTCCATGAGGTCGCGGATGCGGCGGGCGGCACCCTCGGCCTCGGCGGGCTCGTCGGTGTACTCGACGTAGACGGGCTCGGGACCCGCGGTGCGCTGGGAGATCAGCTCCAGCCGGTGGTCGGCGGCCCGGCCGCGGGCCTGGGAGAGCAGTCCGTTGGCGAGGTGGACGACCTGGGGTGTGGAGCGGTAGTCGCGGACCAGCTTGACGACGGTGGCGCCGGGGTGGCGGGTGCGGAAGTCGAGCAGGTGGTCCGGCGTCGCTCCGGTGAAGGAGTAGATCGTCTGGCTGGCGTCGCCGACGACACACAGGTTGTCGCGGTCGCCCAGCCACAGCTCCAGGAGGCGCTGCTGGAGCGGGCTGACGTCCTGGTACTCGTCGACCACGAAGTGCTGGTACTGCGAGCGGACCTGTTCGGCGATGTCGTGCCGGTCCTGGAGGACGGCGACGGTGAGCAGCAGGACGTCCTCGAAGTCGATGACCGCGCGGTCGCGCTTGACGTCCTCGTAGGTGGCGTAGAGCTGGGCGATCTCGGCGGGGGCGCGGGGGACGTCGCGGCCCGCCTTGGCCGCCGCGGCCGCGTAGTCGGAGGGAACGGTCTGGGTGACCTTGGACCACTCGATCTCCGCGGTGACGTCCCGCAGTTCGCCGCGGTCGAGACGGATGCGGCAGGCGGCCGCCGCGTCGGCGACGAGCTGGATCTTGCGGTCGACGAGCCGGGGCATGCTGCCGCCGATCGCTTTCGGCCAGAAGTACTGGAGCTGGCGGAGCGCGGCCGAGTGGAACGTCCGTGCCTGGACTCCGGTGGCGCCGAGCTGGCGCAGGCGGCCGCGCATCTCGCCGGCGGCGCGGTTGGTGAAGGTGACGGCCAGCACGCTGGAGGACTGAAGGACCCCGGCGCGCACTCCGTAGGCGATCCGGTGGGTGATCGCCCGGGTCTTGCCCGTGCCGGCGCCCGCCAGCACGCACACCGGACCGCGCAGGGCGGTCGCCACCTCGCGTTGCTCGGGGTCGAGTCCTTCGAGCACCGCGTCGGCCGAGTCCGGTACCTGCGGGAAGAGGGAGGAGTGCGTTGCTGCTGTCACACGGCCATGCTGCCAGGTCGCCGGAGACGGATGAGTCGGTTGTCCACAGGGAGGCATCCGCAGTCGTACTAATGCGGCAGGCGTCACGTGCCGCATGCCGCCCCTGATGGGAATGGCGGCCGTGTCGCGTACGTTCCCTCCACTGCGAGGACACATCCCCCGAGCTGTTGAGGAGCGCGAGAGAATGTCGGGCACTGTGACGATGTACAGCACCACGTGGTGCGGTTACTGCCGTCGGCTGAAGGGCCAGATGGACCGCGAGGGAATCGCGTACAACGAGATCAACATCGAGCAGGACCCGGCTTCGGCGGCGTTCGTCGAGAAGGCGAATGGCGGGAATCAGACGGTCCCGACCGTACTTTTCGAGGACGGTTCGACGCTCACGAACCCCTCGCTGGCCCAGGTCAAGCAGAAGATCGGCGCCTGAACGACGCCCCGCGCGCGACTCCGCGAAAGGCGGCCCCTGATGTCAGGGGTCGCCTTTTTGCCGTCCGCCTTGTGTTGATCGTTCTCCTCGAGTCGGTCGTCCGCCTCACGCGGCCGGCTTGTCCCACACGGCTACGTAGCGCCACAGGAGCCGTCGCCGGAACCGGGCCCCGGGCAGCAGGCGCCGGATGGCCTCGCAGACCTCTCCCCAGCACATGGCGGAGTCCTCGATCGGCATGCCGACAGGCCCGAGTTTCCCGCCGTGTCGTCGTGCCAGGAACCGGCTCACGGGCAGCCCGCAGCCGCTGATCACCCAGTCCAGGAACGTCTTGTTGTACGCCAGGCCGACGATCACCAGTCGGCCGCCGGGGGCCGTCAGGCACACGAGCCGTCCGACGGCGTCCTCGAACTCCGTGTGGTGGACGACGGCGACCGCGCTGACGAAGTCGTACGTGCCTTCGCCGAGTGAGTCGAGCGAGGTGCCGTCGAGGTAGTCCGCCTCTACGAAGGTGACGTTCTCCGGCACGTCCGCGCGGGCGAGCAGGATCATCTGCGGCGAGCGGTCCACGCCCGTCACGGAGCCGGCCCTGCTCGCCAGCTTGCGGGCCAGCAGGCCGTCCCCGCAGCCGACGTCCAGGGCGGCGCGGCAGCCGGCGGGCACGGCGTCCACCACCACGGGGTGGTAGTGGACGTTGTGGTTCCAGTACGGGTCGGCCATCCGCACCCCACTCATCCGCGCCCCGTCATCCGGCCTCCTGGGCCCCTCAGACGAAGGTCCGCGTCGGCAGCGGCTTGCCGTACCAGAGCTCGATCAGGCGGGCCGCGATCGAGATGCCGTACGGCGGCAGCACCTCTTCGGACTCGAAGGCCGCGCGCAGTTCCTCGCGGGAGAACCAGCGGGCCTCGTGGATCTCGTCGCCGTCGACGTTGATGTCGGTCGAGGTGGCGCGGGCCATGAAGCCCAGCATGAGGCTGGACGGGAAGGGCCAGGGCTGGCTGGCGACGTACTCGACGTGGCCGACGGTGATGCCTGCCTCCTCGAAGACCTCGCGGCGCACCGACTGCTCGATGGACTCGCCGGGCTCCACGAAACCGGCGAGCGTCGAGAAGCGGCCCTCGGGCCAGTGCACCTGGCGGCCGAGCAGGATGCGGTCCTCCTCGTCGGTGACCGCCATGATCACGGCGGGGTCGGTGCGCGGGTAGTGCTCGGCGCCGCAGGCCGGGCAGCGGCGGATGTGGCCGGCCGCGGCGATCACCGTGCGCTCGCCGCAGCGGGAGCAGAAGCGGTGCAGGCGCTGCCAGTTCTCCAGGGCGACCGCGTGCACCATCAGGCCCACGTCCCGGGGTGACAGCAGGAGGCCCGCCTCGCGCAGGCCCGCGGGGCGCGCCGACTGGTCGATGCGGCCGGGCAGGGCGTCCTTCTGGAGGGCGAAGTAGCTGACGCCGTCGTCGTCGGCGCCCAGGAAGTAGCGGTGCGCCTCGGTGAGGGGCGCCTCGAAGGAGGGCGTCATGACGAGTTCGGTCTTGCCGTCGGGTGTCTCGTCGATGAGGACCTGGCCGCCGGAGACCACGAAGCAACGGGTGGTGGGGTGGCTCCATGCCGCGGCGAGCCAGGCCTCGTCGAGCCGGTGGTGGGCGGCTCGGTCGATGCCGCTCGGGGCGGTGAGCGAGATGGGTCGGTCGGCTGTGTGGTCGGTCCAGGTGGTCACGGGTGCTTCCAACTCCCCCGGCAATGCGGATTGTTTCGGCGGGCGGTTCAGCGGGACGTACGGCAGGAGGCGACCGGGTCCGGCGGGGACGGGGTGTGCGGGGCGGTTCTTCCAGTGTGCCTCGCGCGCGTAGCCGTTCCGGATCGCGGGTTCGTCAGGGCGCGCGGCGCCAGGTGTCGGCGAGGTCTCCCCACAGGTGGGCGGTGGTTTCGACGCCCTTCAGGAGGAGGTCCAGTTCGACCTTCTCGTTCGGGGCGTGCCAGCCGTCGGAGGGGACGGAGATGCCCAGGAAGAGGACGGGTGCCGCGAGGACTTCCTGGAGGTCGGCGGCCGGTCCCGAGCCGCCCTCGCGGGTGAAGAGGACCGGCTTCTCGAAGGCGCGGGCCATGGCACGGACGACGGACTGGAGCGCCGGGTGGTCCAGCGGGGTCAGGCACGGGCGCGTGGCCGCGCTGAACGTGATCTCCTGCCGGATTCCGTCGGGCACCTGCTGGGTGGCCCAGGCTCGGACGGCCTTCTCGATGTGGTCGGGGTCCTGTCCCGCGACCAGCCGGAAGGAGAGCTTCACCATCGCCGAGGACGGGATGATCGTCTTGCTCCCCGGGCCCTGGTAGCCGCCGCCGATGCCGTTGACCTCGGCCGTGGGGCGGGCCCAGATGCGCTCCAGGGTGGTGTGTCCGGCTTCTCCTTGGGTGGCGTACGACTTGGCGGTGCGCAGCCACTCCTTCTCGTCGAAGGGCAGCTCGGCGAAGAGCTCGCGCTCCTGGTCGGTGAGTTCGACGATGCCGTCGTAGAAGCCGGGGACGGCCACGCGTGCGTGCTCGTCGTGCAGCGCGGCGACGAGGCGGGCGGCGGCGGTCGCCGGGTTGGGCACGGCACCGCCGAAGGAGCCGGAGTGGATGTCCTGGTCGGGGCCGTGCAGGCGGATCTCGCACTCGGCGAGGCCGCGCATGCCGGTGCACACCGTGGGGGTGTCCTCGGACCACATGCCGGTGTCGGAGACGATCACGGCGTCGGCGGCGAGCCGGTCGGCGCGGTCCTCGACGAGCGCCCGGAAGTGCGGGGAGCCGGACTCCTCCTCGCCCTCGATCAGGAGCTTCAGGTGGACGGCGGGAGCGGTGCGGCCGGTGGCGGCGAGGTGGGCGCGGACGCCGAGTGTGTGGAAGAACACCTGGCCCTTGTCGTCGGCCGCCCCGCGCGCGTAGAGGCGGTTCTCCCGGACGACGGGCTCGAAGGGCTCGCTGTCCCAGCCGTCCTCGCGGGCGGCGGGCTGGACGTCGTGATGGCCGTAGACGAGGACCGTGGGTGCCTCGGGGTCGTCGGAGGGCCATTCGGCGAAGACGGCGGGGGCGCCCGGGGTCGGCCAGACCTCGGCAGTGGGGAAGCCGGTCTTCCGGAGTGTGGCGGCGAGCCAGTCCGCGCTGCGCCGGACGTCGGGCGCGTGGTCGGGCTGCGCCGACACGGACGGGATGCGCAGCCACTCGGCGAGGTCGTCGAGGAAGGCTGCGCGGTGCTGCTCGATGTACGTGCGGACCGCGCTGACGGCACTGTCAACGGTGTGGCTCATGGTCACGAGCCTATCGGCCCGCACTGACATCCTCGGTGGGCGGTTCCTCACAGTTTGCTTGCGCGGCCGGTTACTCCCCTTGCGCGCCCGGTGATTCCACCTGCGCGCCCGGCTGCTCCAGCAGCAGCCGCTCCAGCGCGGCCCGGTCCGGGAGGTTCTCCGGCCGTACGACCTCGCCGCCGCGCACGTACAGGAACGCGGCCGTGACCGTCTCCAGGGGCACGCCCTGCCGCTCGGCCCAGGCCACCCGGTAGATCGCGAGCTGGAGCGGGTCGGCGGTGCGGGTGCGGCTGGTCTTCCAGTCGAGGATCTCGTACGTCGTTGCGTCACCGTCGCCCTGTCTGTAGACGGCGTCGATACGGCCCCGTACGACGCGGCCGGCGATCGCGAGCTCGAAGGGGGTCTCGACCCGGTAGGGCGTGCGCCGGGCGTACTCGGTGCGTTCGAAGGCTTCCTTGAGGGCTTCCAGGTCGCGTTCGTCGGCGATCTCGGCCTCGCTGCCGGGCAGTTCGTCCGGCTCCAACATGGGCAGGGTCAGCTCTTCGAAGCGTGACTCCACCCAGGCGTGGAAGCGGGTGCCCCGACGTGCGGCGGGTTGCGGTGGGCGCGGCAGCGGGCGCGCGAGTTCCTGCGCGAGCGCGTCCGGGTCGGCGGCCAGGAGCATCAACTGGGTGGCCGTGAGGGAGGCCGGCAGGGGGACGTCGGTGACTCCCCGGCGGGCGCGCAGGAGTTCGCCGGTGAGGGCGTCGAGGTCGCGGTCCCAGGAGGCGATGGCGCGGGCCTCCTCGGGGGTGAGGCGTGTGCCGGGCGGTTCCGTGGGGTGCGGGCGTGCGCTCCCTGGCGTACTGGAGTGGTCGGCGGAGTGCGGGGCCGTCGCCTGGTGCGGGACGGTCGGGCGGTCCGTGGTCCAGGCGTCCCAGTCGGCGGGGTCGTCCTCCGGAGGCCCTTCTTCGGCGTCGGTCTCTGCTCCGGGGAGGGACTCCTCGTAGGGAGGCTCTCCGAAAGGTGGCTCTTCGTAAGGAGGTTCGTCGTCCTCCGGTGGTGGGGGCCAGTCCGGGTCGTCGTGGGCGTTCGGGTCGTGCGTGGCCGCGGGGTGGCCCTCGTCGTGGGAGGCGAGGTGTTCGAGGTGTTCCAGAACCCTTCTGGCAGCCGTACGGCGGTGGGCCAGCGCGGTGTCGTCCAGGGGCAGCGGCCAGGCCTGGTCGGCGGTGGCCGTGTGCAGGGCGGGGTTCTCCGCGTCCTCCTCGGGCCGGTCCGCCCAGGCCTCGATCTCGCCGTACCCGGCCGCGCAATGGTCGTACAGGGCCTGGAGGAAGTCGGAGGGGCCGCGGGGCTTCTTCTGGGTGGGGCCCCACCAGTGGCCGGAGCCGAGGAGCAGGGAGCGGGGGCGGGTGAAGGTGACGTAGCCGAGGCGGAGTTCCTCGGTGTGCTGGTGGTCCTTCATGGCCTCCTGGAAGGACTTCAGGCCTCTGGAGTCCCAGGAGGCGACGTCGGGCAGGGTGGCGGTGTCGCCGCGCAGCGCGTGCGGGAGGACCTTGCCCTGGGCGGTCCACTTCTCGCGGCCCTGGCTACTGGGGAAGGTCCCGGTGACCAGGCCGGGGACGGCCACGACGTCCCACTCCAGGCCCTTGGACTTGTGCGCGGTGAGCACCTTGACGGTGTTCTCGCCACCCGGGAGGGCGTTGTCGAGACCCTTCTCGTACTGGGCGGCGGTGCGCAGGAAGCCGAGGAACGCGAGCAGAGTGGCCTCGCCGTCGCCCGCGGCGAAGGAGGCGGCGACGTCCAGGAAGTTCGACAGGGTCTCGCGGCGGCGGGCGGCCAACGCGTGCGGGGACGCCGCGAGTTCGACCTCCAGGCCGGTGACGGCGAGGACGCGGTGCAGGACGTCCATCAGGGGGTCGGACAGGGAGCGGCGCAGGTCGCGCAGTTCGGTGGCCAGGTGGGCGAACCGCACGCGCGCGTCCGGTGAGAAGGGCAGCCCGTCGTCGTCCCCGGCGCGGTCGGTGCCGTAGAGGGGTGTCTCCAGGAACGTGTCGAGGGCGTCGGCCAGCGATATCACCTCGGAGGGGTCGACCCCCTCGACGGCCTCGGCGAGCCGGCGGTCTGGGTCTTCGTCGTCCCCCA
Organism: Streptomyces colwelliae; assembly: GCF_048158785.1. Taxonomy (NCBI): domain Bacteria; kingdom Bacillati; phylum Actinomycetota; class Actinomycetes; order Kitasatosporales; family Streptomycetaceae; genus Streptomyces; species Streptomyces colwelliae. The sequence continues at coordinate 13,913 of NZ_JBLTJC010000057.1, forward strand.
CGCGCGTGTGCGCCACGAGGCGGCGGGCGCGTCGGCCCAGGAGGGCGAGGTCGCGTGGGCCGATGCGCCAGCGCGGGCCGGTCAGCAGCCGGACCAGGGAGGCGTTGGCGCCGGGGTCCTGGAGGACTTCGCAGACGGCGACGAGGTCGGCGACCTCGGGCAGGTGCAGCAGCCCGGAGAGCCCGACCACCTCGACCGGGATGTCGCGGGCGACGAGGGCACCCTGGATCTCGGCGAAGTCGGTGGCCGTGCGGCACAGGACGGCGATCTCGCCGGGCGCTTTCCCGGTCCGTACGAGGTGGGCGATGGAGTCGGCGAGCCAGTCGATCTCCTCGGTGTGGGTGGGCAGCAGCGCGCAGCGGACCATGCCGTCGCGCTCGGCGCCGGGGGCCGGTCGGAGGGCCTCCACGCCCGCGTGCATGGCGCGTAGGGGCTCCGCGAGGCCGTTGGCGAGGTCGAGGAGACGGCCGCCGCTGCGGCGGTTCTCGCTGAGCGACTGGCGGGCGGCGAGGCTGCCATCGGCGTGCGCGAAGTGCTCGGGGAAGTCGTCGAGGTTGGCGACGGACGCGCCGCGCCAGCCGTAGATCGCCTGGCAGGGGTCGCCGACGGCGGTCACGGGGTGACCCGTGCCGGCGCCGAACAGGCCTGCCAGGAGGATGCGTTGGGCGACCGAGGTGTCCTGGTACTCGTCGAGCAGCACCACCCGGAACTCGTCGCGCAGGATGTCGCCGACCTCGGGGCGGGTGCGGGCCAGGGTCGCGGACAGGGCGATCTGGTCACCGAAGTCGAGCAGGTCGCGCTCGCGCTTGGCGGTCCGGTAGCGGCTCACCAGCTCGGTGAGTTCACGCCGTGCGGCGGCCGCCTCGGGGACCTTGCGCAGCTCGGCGTTGCTGAGTTTGCGGCCCTCCAGGTCGCGCAGCAGCTCGGCGTCGTACGCGCGCAACTCCTCGGGGCGTACGAGGTGTTCGGACAGTTCGCCGTCGAGGGTGAGGAGGTCGCTGACGAGGTCCGGGAAGGAGCGGGTGAGTGCCGGGTAGGGGCCGGGGGCCTCGCGCAGCACGCGCGCGGCGAGCTGGAAACGGGTCGCGTCGGCGAGCAGGCGGGCTGTTGGTTCGAGTCCGATGCGCAGGCCGTGGTCGGTCAGGAGGCGGCCCGCGAAGGCGTGGTACGTCGAGATCACGGGCTCGCCCGGGGGGTTGTCCGGGTCGATGACGTCGGGGTCGGTGACGCCCGCCTTGATGAGCGCCTTGCGGACGCGCTCGGCGAGTTCACCGGCGGCCTTGTTGGTGAAGGTCAGGCCGAGGACCTGCTCGGGGGCGACCTGGCCGGTGCCGACCAGCCACACCACGCGGGCCGCCATCACCGTCGTCTTGCCCGACCCGGCTCCGGCCACGATCACCTGTGGGGCGGGCGGCGCGATGATGCAGGCCGTCTGCTCCGGGGTGAAGGGGATGCCGAGGAGCTCCTTGAGCTGATCGGGATCGGTGATACAGGCGGGCATGTCGGAGAGGCTAGCGGCGGCCACTGACAGTCGAGGACCAATCGCCCTCAGGGGCAGAAGAAGCGCAGGTCAGCACATGTGGTGCGATACGTCACGCGGGTTACTCGACGACGTGTCGTCCCTCGGGCCGCGCGCTGCACGAGGCCCGGAACGCGCAGTGCGCGCAGTGCTGCCCGGCCGTGGGCGTGAACCGTTCGTCGAGGACCTTGCCCGCGGCCGTGGCCAGCAGCTCACCGGCCCACTCCCCCTCCAGGGGCTCCTGAGCCTGCACCTTGGGCAGGGTCTCGCCGCCGTCCCGTTGGGCGGCGCCCTGGCGCAGCTGGACGAGTTCGGCGCCGCCCGGTTCGGGGCGCACTCCGTCGAAGGCCTCGTCGACGGCGCCCTCGCGGACCGCGATCTGGTAGACGGCGAGTTGAGGGTGTCGCTCCACCTCGCGGGCGGTCGGCGTCTGTTTGCCGGTCTTGAAGTCGACTACGTAGGCGCGTCCTTCGCCGTCCGCCTCGACGCGGTCCATGGAGCCGCGGATGCGCACTTCGTAGTCGCCCGCTCCGAGGGTGACGTCGAAGTCGTGCTCGCTGGCGACGGGGGTGCGGCCGGTGCGGACGCCGTTGGAGTCGACGTGCCACTTCAGGAAGCGTTCGAGCGCCACGCGCGCGTTGTCCTTCTCCTGCGCCGACTTCCAGGGCGCGTCGAAGGCGAGCGCGTTCCACACGGTGTCGAGGCGCTCCATGAGGACCGCGAGGTCGGCGGGGGTGCGTCCGGAGGCGACCTCGTCGGCGAGGACGTGCACCACGTTCCCGAAGCCCTGGGCGGCGGTCGCGGGCGCGTCGGCCTTCACCTCACGGCCCAGGAACCATTGCAGGGCACAGGTGTTGGCGAGCTGGTCGAGGGCGCTTCCGGAGAGCACGACGGGCTGGTCGCGGTCGCGCAGCGGCACCTTGCTCTCGGTCGGCTCGTACATGCCCCACCAGCGGTACGGGTGCGCGGACGGGACCAGTGCGCGGCCCTCCTCGTCGGCGAGCGCGGCCAGCCGGGCCAGCCGGCGTGCGGCGGCCTCCCTGAGGGTCTCGGACACGCGCGGGTCGACGGTCGTGGCGCGCAGCTCGGCGACCAGTGCCGCGACCGACAGCGGGCGACGCGGGCGGCCGGTGACGTCCTTGGGCTCGACGCCGAGTTCGGTGAGGAAGCGGGACGGCTGGTCGCCGTCGTCCGCGGGTGCCCTCACCGCGGTGACGACGAGGCGTTCACGCGCGCGCGTGGCGGCGACGTAGAACAGGCGGCGTTCCTCGGCGAGCAGGGCCCCCGGGGTGAGCGGTTCGGCGAGTCCGTCACGGCCGATGCGGTCGGCCTCCAGGAGGGAGCCGCGTCGGCGCAGGTCCGGCCACAGGCCCTCCTGGACGCCGGCCACGACGACCAGGTTCCACTCCAGGCCCTTGGAACGGTGCGCGGTCATCAGGCGTACGGCGTCGGGGCGTACGGCACGCCGCGTGAGCGTGTCGGCGGCGATGTCCTCGGCGTCGATCTCCTCCAGGAAGTTGAGGGCGCCCCGGCCCCCCGTGCGCTCCTCCGCGCGGGCCGCGGTCGCGAACAGCGCGCAGACGGCGTCCAGGTCACGGTCCGCGTTGCGCCCGGCCGCGCCGCCGCGCAGTGCGGCCCGCTGCAGGCGCCCGGGCCACGGTGTGCCCTGCCAGAGGTCCCACAGCGCCTCCTCGGCCGTACCGCCGCCCGCCAGTCGCTCCCGTGCCTTGCGCAGCAGCGCGCCCAGGCGCTGGGCTCCACGCGCGTACGTGGGGTCGTGCGCGACCAGCCGCTCCGGCTCGGCGAGCGCCCGCGTGAGCAGCTCGTCCGAGGGCGGCGGCACGGGATTGCCACCGGCCCGCTCTTCTTCGCGCAGCGCCCGGCCCAGTCGGCGCAGGTCGGCGGCGTCCATGGCGGCGAGGGGGGAGGCCAACAGAGTGAGCGCGGTTTCGGTGTCGAGCCAAGAGGGGACGGCGGGCTCTTCGGAATCGCCTTCCGGCGTGGCCTGTTCGTGCTCGGCTTCCCCCGCGGCCTGTCCGTGCTCGTGCTCGTGTTCGGCCTCCCCGGTGGCCTGTCCGTCGTCGGCTTCCGCCGCGGCTTCTTCTACGGCGTCGGCCTCCCCTACGGCTCGTACGGCTTCGGTGTCGTTCTCGGGCCGTGCCGAAGCCTCCGCCGTCGCCACCGCCCGCAATGCCGTCAGCAGGGGTGCCACCGCCGGTTCGTGGCGCAGGGGCAGGTCGTCGCCGTCGATGTCCAGGGGGACGCCGGCCGCCGTGAGGGCGCGTCGGATCGTGGGGATGGTCCGGGAGCCGGCGCGCACCAGGACGGCCATGTCGCTCCAGGGGACGCCGTCCTCCAGGTGCGCCCTGCGGAGGATGTCGGCGATGTTGTCCAGCTCCGTGCCGGACGTCGGGTACGTGTACACCTCGACGCGGCCGCCGTCCCGTACCGGGGACAACTCGCGGTGGGCGCGCACCTTCTGCGCCGGGAGCCTGGTCAGGGGCATGCGCTGGGTCAGCAGCCGGGTGGCGGTCAGCAGAGCGGCGGCAGAGCGGCGGGAGGTCCGGAGCACCTCCACGGGGGCCGGGCTGCCGTCCGCGCGCGGGAAGGCACTCGGGAAGTCCAGGATGCCGTTCACGTCGGCGCCCCGGAACGTGTAGATCGACTGGTCGGGGTCGCCGAAGGCGACGAGGGTGCGGCCACCGCCGGCGAGGGCGTGCAGCAGCCGTACCTGAGCCGGATCGGTGTCCTGGTACTCGTCGACGAACACCGCGTCGTACTCCGCGGCGAGCCGCTCGGCGACCTCGGGGCGGTGGGCGAGAAGCACCGCGCGGTGGACGAGTTCCGCGTAGTCGAGCACTCCTTGGAGGTCGAGTACGTCGAGGTACTCGGCGAGGAAGGCGGCGGCGGCACGCCAGTCGGGGCGGCCGATGCGGCGGGCGAAGGCGTCCAGGGCGCCGGGGTCCAGGCCCAGTTCGCGGCTGCGGGCGAGGACCGCGCGGACCTCGTCGGCGAAGCCGCGGGTGGTGAGACAGGCCCGCAGTTCGTCGGGCCAGCGCACGTGGGCGAGGCCGAGCCGCTCCAGGCCGGGCTGGCCGGCGAGCAGTTCCCGTACGGCGACGTCCTGTTCGGGGCCGGACAGCAGCCGTAGCGGCTCGACGAACAGGTCGCTGTCCTGGTGGGCGCGGACCAGGGCGTAGCAGAACGAGTGGAAGGTGGTCGCGCGGGGCGCGCGGGCGGCGCCGATGCGCAGGGCCATGCGGTCGCGCAGTTCGACGGCCGCCTTGCGGCTGAACGTCAGCACGAGGATCCGCGCGGGGTCACCTCCCCGGGCGATCCGGGCCGCGACGGACTCCACGAGGGTGGTGGTCTTGCCGGTGCCCGGACCTGCGAGGACGAGCAGCGGACCGGCCGAGTGGTCAACCACCGAGCGCTGTGGCGCGTCCAGACGAGGGGGAACCGGCCGGGTCGGCGGGGTACGCACCAGTCGGTAAGCGCCACGGTTCCCCTGTCGCCCCTGGGGGTGCGACAGGCGCCTGGTGGAGGAAGAGGAGCTCACGTGGTTCGCCGGTCCTGGTGGGTGTGCTGGTTGCCTGACCACCGCGCGTGGAGAGCGGTGACCGCGAGGTGAGGGGGACAGGTGCAGCCGACGCTACGCCGACGGGTCGCGGGGAAGCAGGGCTTCCGCTCGTTCCCCCACGGCTCGCGCGACCCTCGCGTCCCTCGCCCCTCGAACGTACGGCATGCCACGGACGTGCCGGGTTTCCCCCGTACGGGCCACAGGTCGCCTCGGGGCGCGTCCGATGGCGGAAGCTGTCAGGTGTGACCGTCCGCGCGCTCGCCACCGTCCCATCGCGCCCGTTTCATGTCGACGCGCGGCAGGTGACCCTCGGCGGCTCTGCTCGCCTCCTTCAGAGGAGTGCCCTCCGCGCGGTAGGTGTCCAGCGCCTCCAGTTCGTGGCCCGGGAGCAACACGCCGTCCGCGCGGACGACCCGCCACCACGGAACGGCTCCCCCGTAGAGGGCCATCACGCGGCCGACCTGGCGCGGGCCGCCCTCCTCCAGCCACTCGGCGACGTCCCCGTACGTCATGACGCGCCCGGGCGGAATCCGTTCGGCCACGTCGAGGACGCGCTCCGCGTACTCGGGCAGCGCATTTCCGTGCTCAGGACCGGTGTCGTCCGGAAGGCTCTCCTCGCTCATCCGCCCCATCCTGCCGCACCCCACCGACAGTGCGACGCGCTGGCGACTCCGCGTATCCCTCGCCCCGGAGCGGCGCGTGGGGCAGACTGTGCGCCCCCGCATTTGCACCCTGATGCCCCCGTGTGTCGGTGGGGCATGCCACCATCGTGCGGGCGGTGACTGGTGATACGAGATCAAGAAGAGACGATGAAGCAGCAGGGTGTGCACCCCGAAGACGCGGAGGGCACCTCTGACGCTGCGTCGCGCCCGGACACCGCCGATACGACCGGCCAGGAGTCCTCGGAAGGGCCCGCCGAGGCTTCTGCCCCCAGCCCCGCGCCCGGCCCCGGTCTCGACGACTGCGGCGACGACCCGCACGTCGAAGAGGTCGAGGGCGACGAACCGCTGCTCCCCGCGCGCGTGCACCGCCCTTCCGATCTCATGCGCCTCCTGGTGGGCTTTCTCGCGATCGTCGTACTGCTCGCGATCGCCGCGTTCGCGCACGGCACGACCTCGGGGCTCGAACAGGACATCAACAAGGGCACCGGGCAGGCGCCCGACCTGCTGATCAAGATCGCGGGGCTGGCGTCCAGCATCGCCATCCTGCTGGTGCCGGTCGCCTTTGCGATCGAGCGGCTGATCAAGCGGGACGGGCTGCGCATCGCCGACGGCGTGCTCGCGGCGGTCCTCGCGCACGGAGTGACACTCGCCACGGACCTGTGGGTCGCCAAAGCCGCCCCGGGCTCCATCCAGGAGGCGCTCACCCAGCCCTCCCCCGGCGACATCCACGCCCTCACCGACCCGGTGCACGGCTATCTGGCGCCCGTCATCGCCTACATGACGGCCGTAGGCATGTCCCGGAGGCCGCGCTGGCGCTCGGTGCTGTGGATCGTGCTGCTGCTGGACGCCTTCTCGATGCTGGTCACCGGGTACACGACGCCGTTCTCGATCATCCTGACGGTGCTGATCGGCTGGACCGTGGCCTACGGGACGCTGTACGCGGTGGGCTCGCCGAACGTCCGTCCCACCGGCCGGACGCTGATGGCGGGCCTGCGGACGGTCGGCTTCCACCCAGTGGGCGCGGCCCGCGAGGAGGCCGTCGACACGGAGAACGGCGACCGCGGCCGGCGCTACTTCGTGACCCTGGAGGACGGTCCACCGCTGGACGTCACCGTGGTCGACCGGGAACAGCAGGCCCAGGGCTTCTTCTACCGCGCGTGGCGCAATCTGACGCTGCGCGGCTTCGCGACCCGCAGCAGTCTCCAGTCGCTGCGCCAGGCGCTGGAGCAGGAGGCCCTGCTGGCGTACGCGGCGATCGCCGCCGGGGCCAACGCCCCGAAGCTGATCGCCACCTCGGAACTCGGCCCCGACGCCGTGATGCTCGTCTACGAGCACACCGGCGGGCGCACGCTCGACTCGCTCGCGGACGAGGAGATCACCGACGATCTCCTGCGCCTCACCTGGCACCAGGTGCAGGCGTTGCAGTCGCGGCGCATCGCCCACCGCAGGCTCGCCGGTGACGCGATTCTGGTGGATCGTTCCGGCAACGTGATCCTCACGGACCTGCGCGGCGGAGAAATCGCCGCCGGTGAGCTGCTGTTGCGCATGGACGTCGCCCAGTTGGTGACGACGATCGGCCTGCGGGTGGGCGCCGAGCGCTCGGTGGCCTCGGCGGTCGGTGTGCTCGGGCCCGACGCCGTGGCCGACTGTCTGCCGATGCTCCAGCCCATCGCGTTGTCGCGCTCCACGCGCGCGACGCTGAGACGGCTGTCCCGGGAGCGCGCCCAGCGGGAGCGCGACGCGATTCTCGAGGCGTCCCGGCAGACCAGGCTGGCCCACGCGGAGGAGACCCCGGAGGGCTCCACTCCCGTACTTGAGAAGCCCGACAAGAAGGCCGACAAGAAGGCCGTACGCGCGGAGCTGCGGGCCGAGAAGCGGGCCATCGACGAGGCGTTGGACGAGGCCCGCGAGGAGGATCTGCTCACCCAGATCCGGCACCAGGTGCTGCTGATCAGGCCGCAGGCTCCTGTCGAACCGGCCCGTCTGGAGCGGGTGCGGCCGCGCACGCTGATCAGTTTCATGGCGGGCGCGATCGGTGCGTACTTCCTGCTGACGCAGCTCACGCACATCGAGTTCGGTCCGCTCGTCGCCAACGCCCAGTGGGGCTGGGTGGCGGCGGCCGTGCTGTTCTCGGCGCTGAGCTACTTCGCGGCGGCGATGGCCCTCCTGGGGTTCGTGCCGGAGCGGGTGCCGTTCCTGCGGGCCGTGGCGGCGCAGGTCGCCGGGTCGTTCGTGAAGATCGTGGCCCCGGCCGCGGTCGGCGGTGTCGCCCTGAACACGCGCTTCCTTCAGCGTGCCGGGGTGCGGCCCGGGCTCGCGGTGGCGAGTGTCGGCGCGTCGCAGCTGTTCGGTCTTGGCTGCCACATCCTGATGCTGCTGTCGTTCGGCTACTTGACCGGCACCGAGAAGACGCCGTCCCTGTCGCCGTCCAGGACGGTCATCGCCGGTCTGCTGACGGTGGCGGTGCTCGTGCTCGTGGTGACCTCGGTGCCGTTCCTAAGGAAGTTCCTCGTCACGCGCGTGCGGTCGCTTTTCGCGGGCGTCATTCCGCGCATGCTCGACGTGCTGCAACGGCCGCAGAAGCTGATCACCGGCATCGGCGGCATGCTGCTGCTGACGGCCTGCTTCGTGATGTGCCTGGACGCGTCGATCCGGGCGTTCGGCGACGACTCGACGTCGCTCAGCCTGGCCAGCGTCGCGGTCGTCTTCCTCGCGGGCAACGCGCTCGGTTCCGCGGCCCCGACCCCGGGCGGTGTGGGCGCCGTCGAGGCGACTCTGACGGTCGGTCTGATCGCCGTGGGCCTCCCCAAGGAGGTCGCCGCTCCGGCGGTGCTGCTGTACCGGCTGCTGACGCTGTGGATTCCGGTGCTGCCGGGCTGGCTTTTCTTCAACCACCTGTCGCGCAAGGGTTCCTTGTAGAGCACGCACACGCACGCACGCGTACGCGCGTGGTGCACGCACGCGTGCGTACCTCGTACGGCCCGCGCCCCGAGCGCACCGCCGCATGCGACCCCAGGATGGGATCATGCCGAACCCCTCCCGGCTGCGTGCCGCTGCCCTGACCGCCACCGTCGTCCTGCTGTCCGCCACGCTGGCGGGCTGCGGCGGCGACTCCAAGGACGAGGATCCGACGGCCCAGAAGCTCAGCTGGAAGGACTGCCCGGCCCCGTCCGAGTCGGAGGGCGGCGGCGCCGCGCCGTCGGCGCTGCCGAACGGCGACAAGTGGCAGTGCTCCACCATGAAGGCGCCGCTCGACTGGAGCAAGCCCAAGGGCGACACGATCGGGCTCGCCCTGGTCCGGGCGAAGGCCAGCGGCGCCGCGAGCAAGCGGATCGGCTCGCTCGTCTTCAACTTCGGCGGCCCCGGCGGCTCGGGCGTCACCACGCTGCCCGCGTTCGGCGAGGACTACGCGACCCTGCGCACCCGCTACGACCTGGTGAGCTTCGACCCGCGCGGGGTGGGCCGCAGCGCCGGCGTCGAGTGCGAGAGCGACTCCCAGCTCGACCAGTACTTCCAGCAGGACGCGACCCCGGACGACGCGGCCGAGCGCACCAAGCTCCTGGCCAACACCAAGCAGTTCAACGCGGCCTGCGAGAAGAACTCCAAGAAGATGCTCCCCCAGGTGCGCACCACCGACGCGGCCCGCGACATGGACCTGATGCGCCAGGTCCTCGGCGACGACAAGCTGCACTACTTCGGCATCTCGTACGGCACCGAACTGGGCGGCGTCTACGCCCACTTGTTCCCCAAGCACGTGGGCCGCGCCGTCTTCGACGCGGTCGTCGACCCCACCCAGAACTCCGAACAGGGCTCCCTGGGACAGGCCAAGGGCTTCCAGCTCGCGCTCGACAACTTCGCCGACGACTGCACGTCGAAGACCACGGACTGCCCGGTCGGCGACACCGCGCAGGACGTCAAGGACCGCATCGCCAAGCTGCTCAAAAGCCTCGACAGCAAGCCGATCCCAGGCATCTTCCCCCGCCGGCTGACCCAGACGGCCGCCACGAACGGCATCGCGCAGGCGCTGTACTCGAAGGACTTCTGGGAGTACCTCACCGAGGGGCTCGAACAGGCCTACAGCGGTGACGGCAAGGTCCTCATGGCGCTGTCCGACTCGATGAACGGGCGCAGCGAGAACGGCGAGTACAGCAACATCACCGCAGCGAACATCGCCATCAACTGCGCCGACGACAAGCCGAGATACACCGCCGACTACGTGGAGCGGAAGCTGCCCGAGTTCCGGGCCGCCTCTCCCCTCTTCGGCGACTTCCTGGCCTGGGGCATGGTCAGCTGCACCGACTGGGCCGTGCCGGGCGCCGCCGACCATCCCGACGTGAGCGCGGCCGGTTCGGCGCCGATCCTCGTCGTGGGCAACACCGGTGACCCGGCGACACCGTACGAGGGCGCGCAGAAGATGGTGGACGCGCTGGGCAAGGGCGTCGCGGTCGAGCTGACGTACAAGGGCCAGGGGCACGGGGCGTACGACAGCAAGAACAAGTGCGTGCAAAGCGCGGTGAACGGCTATCTGCTGAACGGGAAAGTCCCGGCGGCCGGCACCGTCTGCTCCTGAGCCTACCCCCGAAATCCGGGCAAAAGTGCAGGTCAAAAGGTTATCCACAGGCCGTCACGGGCTCGGCTCGCGCCGCCTACTATGGCCTGACCGCCATCCGCGGCGTGACGCGGACGGCCTGCGAGGGGGGAATGCACATGGCGCGATTCGTACGGTGGACGGCCCTGATGGCCGCCGCCGCACTGCTGACGGCCGGCTGTGGCAGCGGCTCGTCCGACGACGGCAAGGACGGCGCGGGCGCGGGGGACGCCAAGCCGTCGGCAGCCGACTCGTCCTCTTCTACGTCCGCCGCGGCCGCGCTGCCCGCGTCGCTGACCGCGCAGAAGCTCGACTGGGGGCGCTGCAAGGCCACCGGCGACTCGGCCGCGCCGAGCAGTGACTGGCAGTGCGCGACGCTCAAGGTGCCGCTGGACTGGGCGAAGCCGGGCGGCTCCACGATCGGGCTCGCGCTGATCCGCTCCAAGTCGACGGGCGGCGACCGCATCGGCTCGCTGCTGTTCAACTTCGGCGGCCCCGGCGGCTCGGGCGTGGACTACATGCCGGCGTACGCCACCACGGTGTCCGCGCTGCACGAGCGCTACGACCTGGTGAGCTGGGACCCGCGCGGAGTCGCCGCCAGCGAGGGCGTCCGCTGCCGCAGCGACAAGGCGATCCAGGCCTCCGAGGACATCGATGCCACGCCGGACACACCGGCCGAGGAGAAGGCGTACTTCCAGGACGCCACCACCTTCGGCAAGGGCTGTGAGAAGGCCGCCGGAAAGCTGATGTCACATGTGTCGACTACCGACACGGCCCGCGACATGGACCTGATGCGCCAGGTCCTCGGCGACGACAAGCTGCACTACTTCGGCATCTCGTACGGCACCGAACTCGGCGGTGTCTACGCCCACTTGTTCCCGAAGAAGGTGGGGCGGCTGATCCTGGACGCGGTCGTCGACCCGAGCGCCGACTCGGTGGGCCACGCACTGAACCAGACCCGGGGCTTCCAGCGCGCGCTGGACGACTACCTCAAGTCGCGGGACCAGGATCCGGCTCAGGGCTCGAAGAAGATCGCGGCCCTGCTGAAGCGGATCGACGCCAAGCCGCTGGCCACCTCGACCGGACGGAAGCTGACCCAGACACTCGCACTGACCGGCATCGTCCTTCCGCTGTACAGCAAGGAGAGCTGGCCCACGCTGACCAGCGCCCTGAACTCCGCGGAGGAGGGCGACGGTTCGGAGCTGCTGGCGCTCGCCGACGGCTACAACGACCGTGACAGCGCGGGGCACTACGGCACGACGACCCATTCCCAACGGGTCATATCGTGCTTGGACGACAAGCAGCGGCCGACGCCGGAGCAGACGCAGAAGCTGCTGCCCGAGTTCGAGAAGATCTCCCCCGTGTTCGGCGACTTCCTGGGCTGGGACACGGCCGGGTGGTGCCACGACTGGCCGGTGGCCGGACAGTACGACACCCCGGAGGTCAGCGCGCCCGGTGCGGCGCCGATCCTGGTGGTCGGCAACACCGGGGACCCGGCGACGCCGTACGAGGGTGCCCGCAAGATGGCCGACGAACTGGGCAAGGGCGTCGGTGTGGAGCTCACCTGGAAGGGCGAGGGACACGGGGCGTACGGGAGTGGGAGCGACTGTGTCGACTCGACGGTGGACGCGTATCTGCTGAAGGGGACGGTGCCCGAGGACGGGAAGGTCTGCGCCTCGTAGCGCGCACGTCAGCCCTTTCCCCTGCCCGAATCTCTGCCCGGGCAGCGGAAAGGGGCCCGGCACCTGTGGTGCCGAGCCCCTCCCGGGAAAGCGTGTGTCTAGTAGACGGGCTTGTCGGGCTCGATCTGGTTGACCCAGCCGATCACACCGCCGCCGACGTGGACCGCGTCCGCGAAGCCGGCCGACTTGAGGACGGCGAGGACTTCCGCACTGCGGACACCCGTCTTGCAGTGCAGGACGATCTTCTTGTCCTGCGGGAGCGTCTCCAGGGCGGTGCCCATGAGGAACTCGTTCTTCGGGATCAGCTTGGCGCCGGGGATCGAGACGATCTCGTACTCGTTGACCTCGCGGACGTCGATGATCTCGATGTTCTCGCCGTCGTCGATCCACTCCTTGAGCTGCTTGGGAGTGATCGTCGAGCCCGCGGCCGCCTCCTGGGCCTCCTCGGAGACGACGCCGCAGAAGGCCTCGTAGTCGATGAGCTCGGTGACGGTCGCGTTCGGGCCGCAGACCGCGCAGTTGGGGTCCTTGCGGACCTTGACCTGGCGGTACTGCATCTCCAGGGCGTCGTAGATCATCAGGCGGCCGACGAGCGGGTCGCCGACGCCGGTGAGGACCTTGATCGCCTCGGTGACCTGGATGGAGCCGATGGACGCGCACAGCACGCCCAGGACGCCGCCCTCGGCGCAGGAGGGGACCATGCCGGGGGGCGGGGGCTCCGGGTAGAGGCAGCGGTAGCAGGGGCCGTGCTCGGACCAGAAGACGGAGGCCTGGCCGTCGAAGCGGTAGATCGAACCCCACACGTACGGCTTGTTCAGCAGTACGGCGGCGTCGTTGACCAGGTAGCGGGTCGCGAAGTTGTCCGTGCCGTCGACGATCAGGTCGTACTGGCTGAAGATGTCCATCACGTTCTCGGCCTCGAGCCGCTCTTCGTGGAGGATCACGTTCACGTACGGGTTGATGCCCAGCACCGAGTCGCGCGCTGACTCCGCCTTCGAGCGGCCGATGTCGGCCTGGCTGTGGATGATCTGGCGCTGCAGGTTCGACTCGTCGACCTCGTCGAACTCCACGATGCCGAGCGTGCCCACGCCCGCCGCGGCCAGGTACATCAGCGCCGGCGAGCCCAGACCGCCGGCGCCCACACAGAGCACCTTGGCGTTCTTCAGCCGCTTCTGCCCGTCCATGCCCACGTCGGGGATGATCAGGTGGCGGGAGTACCTGCGGACCTCGTCTACGGTGAGCTCGGCAGCCGGCTCGACCAGGGGTGGCAGCGACACGGGGACTCCGTTGGTCGGTCAATCACTACAGTTGTTCTCCCCGTAACACTGCCATGCCCTTCTTCATTCCGAGACACCCGTTCCGATCCGCGAGACGATCTCGTCCCAGTAGCCGGGCATGGTCTCCCAGGGGTCGGTGCGGCCGCCGTGATCGGTGCGGTCGGTGAAGTAGATGGTCGAGGCGCCCTGCCAGCGGGCGATGCGCAGCGCCTCGTCGAGATGACCGCGCGGGACGCCGTGCACGAAGTGGCAGAAGCGCTCGGGCGGGTGGTCCGCGGTCCACTCGGCGACCTGCGACCAGCGGTAGTCGCTCCAGGGGCCGGAGAACGTCACCAACTGGTCGGCGCACTCGGCGTATCCGGGGTGCGGGTGGGTGCCGTGCCCCAGGACGATGTGGGCGCCGTCACGGATCTCGCGGAGCGCGGTGACCGTGCGGCGGGCCTCGGGGAGCGCGGCCCGGTCGGTGGGGCAGCGCTCCAGGAGGAAGCCGTCGACCTGGTACCAGTCGCGGTAGCGGTGCGCCTCGGAGAGCAGGTCACCGAAGGCGCGGGCTCCGTGGGCGGCGTCCAGGTGGCCGAGGACCCGGACGCCCGTGTTCCGGAGCCTCCCGGCCGCTTCCAGGCAGTGCGGGTCGGGGCGGGCCCCCGGGCCCGAGGAGACGTTGAGGACGACCCAGTGCAAGGGGGTGCCGGGGCGGGTGAGTTCGCCCCATTCGGTCGGGGCGACCAGGGGGTGCGCGTAGCCGGGGATGCCGAAGCCGGTGCGGACGCCGGTGCTCGCGGTGCCCGGGGTCGTGCTGGTCAGATGCGGCATGCCGCCTCCATCCAGATGTCGGCGAGGGACTCTTCGAGGTTGATCCGGGGCCGCCAGCCGAGCCGGTCCCGCGCGGTGCGCACATCCGCCTGCTGCCAGCTCCCGCAGCCGTCCGGGTACGGGTACGCGACCGGGGCCGCGTGGTCGGGGTCGGTGCGGGGGTGGCCGATGGCCGCCCGCAACGGGCCGGGCGGGCCGTCGAGTTCGTGCAGCGCGCCGCCGTATCCGGCCACGCGGGCGAGGACGGCGGCGGCGTCGCGCAGCCGGACCGCGCGGCCCGAGCCGATGTTGATGACGCCCTGCGCGGCGGAGAGCGAGGCCGCGTGGACGGCGCGGGCCACGTCCCGTACGTCGACGAAGTCGCGTTGCGCGCCCAGGCCGCCGAGCTTGAGTTCGCCGTCGCCGGACTGCATGGCCCGGCGCATGGCCTCGGCGAGCCGGCCGAGCGGGGAACCGGCGGGGGTGCCGGGTCCGGCGGGTGAGAAGACGCGGAGTACTACGGCGTCCAGGCCGGAGCCCAGGACCAGTTCGGTGGCGGCGAGTTTGCTGACGCCGTACGGGCCGCCGGGGCGGGGTACGGCGTCCTCGGCCGTGGAGGAACCGGGCTGGCTGGGACCGTACTCCGCGCCGCACCCGATCTGCACCAGCCGGGCTCCGCAGCCGCTGCGTCGCAGGGCCTCGCAGACGGTGGCGACGGCGACGGTGTTGTGCCGGGTGAGTTCGCGGGCGCCGCCGCGGGTGGCGCCGGCGCAGTTGATGACGACTCCGGGGTGGACGGCGTCCAGGAAGCGGGTGAGCGCTCCGGGGCTGCCGGACGCGAGGTCGAAGCGGACGTCGGCGTCGTCGCCGCGGCCGAGCGCGGTGAGCTGGACGGCCGGGTCGGCGAGCAGGCGGTCGGCGACGAATCGGCCGAGGTAGCCGTTGGCTCCGATCAGCAGGACCCTCATCGGACGGCTCCCCGGGCCGACTCTCCGGATCGGCAGGTGATCATCTGGTGTTCTCCTTCACAGGGTGATGCGGTTGCCTCCGGCGGTGGGGCCGGGCGCCTGCGGCTGGGTGACGCGTCTGATCGGTGCTGGTCATCGGCGGTGTCACCGCGGCTCGTTCGCCGGCGCGTGCGCGGAGGCTCTGGTCAGCGTGCGGGTGGTGTGGAACAGGAGCGCCAGGGCGGCCGCTCCGCAGGCCAGGGCGGGGATGCCGCCCGGGCCCCAGGACTCCAGGACGGTTTCGACGGGGGTGGCCAGGAAGCCGCAGCCGGGGAGCCGGCCGATGAGGTCCAGGGCCAGGGCCGTCGCCTCCGTCGCGGCCGCCGCGCCGAGCGCGAGGGTCGGGGCGTGGGTGAAGCCGTGGACGGTGAGGAGGCGGGCGAGCAGCAACAGGGCACCCAGGGTGATGGCCTGGGCGTACGCGGCGGGCTCGCCCAGGGCCGCGCCGCAGAGGGCGAGGAGGGCGGTCAGGGCGCACAGGAACAGGGCGAACGTGCCGAGCAGCAGCGGTTGTACGGAGTCGGCGAAGTCCTCGAGTCCACGACTGGTCGCGAGCTTGCGCCGGGCGCGTACGGCGAAGTGGTGGGCGCACCAGGCGGCGGGGGCGCAGGCCAGGGTGAGGGCCAGGACCGGTGCGGTGGCCGTGGGCCAGGCTCCGCCAGCCAGGCCGGTCGGCAGGCCGTCGGGTCCGCCGTCGTCCGAGGCTCGGAGCAGTCCGTCGCCGAGGAGGGCGTAGGCGAGCAGCCAGTAGGTCCACAGGCGGGTGCCTGCGGGCGTGCGCCACGCGTGTGTGCCGGGCGGGTTGCTCAGCGGGCCGCGGCCGAGAGCGATGCGCACCGCGAGCGCCACGGCGAGCACACCGACGACGGCCACCGTCAGCCGCAGCTGACCGTCCGTGAGCCGCACACCGGTCACGGCCGCGGCGCACAGGACTCCGGGCAGGAGGGCGAGTACGGCCCAGTCGGCGCGGGGTGGCGGCGCGGCCACGGCATCGTGGGGCGCGGCCGCCGCGTCGTCGCGGGGCACGCGTGCGTACATCTCCTCGGCGAGCGAGAACACGTCACGGTGCCGGAAGCGGGCAGCGGTCCGGTCGGTGACACCGTGCGCCTCCAGCCCCGCCGCGATCTCCAAGGGGTCAACGGCCCGTTCGCACAGCTCGCGGTGACGGTGCATCAGCGCCTTGACCGGGTCGGCGGCGCCACGGCGGGCGGGGGCGGGCTTGCGGCCGGCCGCGCGGGAGGTCGGTTCGGGCGTCGTACGGGGCTGCGGCTGCTTGGAGTCGTCTGCGGGGCCGGCGTCGCGTGGAGCGGAGGCGGCAGTGACCGGGACGGCGTCGTACGTGTCCTGGCCGGCGGCCGTTGCGGCTTCGTCGCGGTCGGCGGCGACAAGGACGTTCTGTAGGACGTCATCGGTGTCCTGGCCGACTGCCGACGGATCGCCCGGCGCTTCCGCCGCCCCCTCCGTCTTCGGCTCCCCGTTCTCCCCGAGCCACACCTCCGACCGCGCGTCCCACGCCTCCGCGCTGCCAGGCGTCCCGGGGCGGTCGAGTTCGCCGAGGCCGCTCATCGGGCTGCCTCCGTCGTCGGCACGGGAGTTGTGGCGCGTACCGGTGCTCCCGTGGCCCAGGTGGGACCGCCTCGGGCGACGACGCGGGCCATGGGACCGGTCCAGCGGCCGGGGACATGGGCCTCGGCGGGGGCTGCGAAGGGGAGGGGTTCGCCTGCCTCGTCCAGGACGACCCGGCGGACCGGGGAGTGCGAGACGATCTCCAGGTAAATGCCGTGAAATGCCGTGATGTTCTGCTCGACGGTGAACAGTTCGAGTGCGCGGGCGCGCGCGGCGGCGCCCAGGCGCTCACGGCGCTCCGGGTCGCGCAACAGGCTCACGCACGCCTCCGCGAGCGCCCGCGGGTTGCGCGGGGGTACGACGAGCCCCGTACCGCCGATGACCTCGACCACCGCGCCGACGTCCGTGGACACGGTCGCCCGGCCGCAGAACATGGCCTCGACCAGGCTGATCGGGAAGCCCTCGACGACACTGGAGAGGACGATCACGGTGCCGGCCGCGTACGCCTCGGCGAGCGTGGGCGCTTCCGGGCCGCCGATCTCCTCGAAGGACACCGGGTTGTCGCCGACCGCGTGCACGCCCTCGGCCTCGTCGGGGAAGAGCTGTGCGGCCAGCGCCCGGCAGTGGCCCAGGTAGGCCTCGCCCTCGGCGCCGGACGGCGCGCCGACGATCCGCAGGCGTGCCTTGGGCTCGTCCTTGCGGACCTCGGCGAAGGCGTGGAGCAGGGAGATCAGGTCCTTCGCGGGCTCGACGCGGCCGACCCATACGAGCGTGTCCGGGTCCGCGCCGTCGGGCGCCTCGCCGACCTCCGCGAAGCGGGACGCCTCCATGCCCGGGTGGACCGTGCGGAGTTTCGTACGGTCGGCGCCGCAGCGTTCCTGCCAGCGGCGGGTGTGGCTGTTGCCGGGGGTGATCAGCTCGGCCCGCCGGTAGATCTCGGCGGCCAGCCTGCCGTGGAAGGCGGCGAGCAAGGCCCGCACGGCGGGCGGGGCACCGGCGGAGGCCAGGTAGTGCGTCCGCAGCTGCACGCCGTACTCGGTGACGAGCAGCGGTACGCCGGCGAAGTGGCGGGCGAGCAGACCGGGCAGGGCCGCGGTGCCGCCGGCCGTCGCGTGGCAGAGGTCCACGGAGCCGAGGGCGTCGTCCTCGTACCAGTCGAGCGAGAGGGGGCGCAGGGCGCGCTCCAAGTGCGCGGCGACGGTGAGGAGTTCGGGTACGCGCGCCTCGCGTGCCGTACGGAGTGCGCCGGGCGCACGACAGGCGCGTTCCAGCGCACGTACGGCGCTCTCGGAGCGCAGCGCGGCCACGAGTCCGCCCTCGTCGCGGGCGAGTTCCGCGAGCCCGTACAGCGCGTTGGCGAAACGGTCCGCCACATCGGCGGAGGGCACCCCCTGCTCGCCCGGCACCCCGTCCGCCGCCTCCGAGGCCTGCTCGTCCCCCGCGCACAGCACGGCCGCCAGCTCCTCGTAGCACTCGCCGAACCGCCGGCGCGCACGGCGCCCGAGGGTCACCCCGTCGTCCTCGGCGGTCCACAGCGGCGCGGTACGCACCCGGCTGACCTGGGGCGGCAGTTCGAGCCAGCCCTCGGCCTCCTGGCGCTCGCTGCGGCTGAGCGCGTAGATGTCGAACTCATGCTGCCCGAGCCCGCGTACGAGCCGGTCGCACCAGAGTCTGGCGTCACCGCTCACATACGGATAGCCACCCTCCGTAAGCAGTCCTATGCGCACGGGCACACCCCCGATCTCCCATATGGGGAGCCGCCGTTGACCCGGCGGCTCGCAGCGGGACGAACGTATGCGGACAAGGCGGTGGCGCGACGGACGGTTGTCCATCGCGCCACCAAAAGGGGTGAACGGGCGTAACTTTCCCGTGCGGATCGCGTTCCGTCGCGCTAAGAGATCAATCACGCACGGAACGTCAGGCCGCTGTCGTGCCGTCGCTACGGGGCCGTAGCGACGAGCCCGTCACGTCGTGGGGACGAGCCCGTCCCGTCGTTGGAACGGCAGAGTCGCGTCGTCGCGACGGCACAGTCTCGTCGTCGCGACGACACAGTCCCGTCGTGGGGACGGCACCGCCTCGTCGTGGAAGCGGCACCGCCGCACCGTCGCGACGCCACCGTCACGCCGTCGCCAACTCCCGTCGCGCCGACCTCCGTTGGGCCGCGACCTGCGGATCGAGGGCCGGTACGGCGGCCAGGAGCTGCTTCGTGTACGGGTCCCGCGGGGCGTCGTAGACCTCGTCGGCGAGGCCTTGTTCAACGATCCTCCCGCGTCGCATCACCGCGACCCGGTCGCTGACCTGGCGGACGACGGCGAGGTCGTGGGCGACGAACACGAGCGCGAGGCCGAGTTCGCGCTGGAGTTCGCCGAGCAGGGCGACGACCTGGGCCTGTGTGGTGACGTCGAGCGCGGAGACCGGCTCGTCGCACACGATCACGCGCGGGTCGGCCGCGAGCGCCCGTGCGATGCCCACGCGCTGGCGCTGGCCACCGCTGAACTCGTGCGGGTAGCGGTCGTAGTGCGCCCCTTCGAGCCCCACGCGCTCCAGGAGTTCGCGTACGCGCCCCCGGATGCTCTCCTCGTCGCGTTCTCCACGCGCGCGTAGTGGGTCGGCGATCGACTCGCCCACGCTGCGGCGGGGGTTGAGGGAGGAGACGGGGTCCTGGAACACCATCTGGACATCGGGGCGGACGCCGCCGCCGGGCTTGATCTCGCCCGCCGTCGGCTTCAGGAGCCCGACCAGCATCCGGCCCAGCGTCGTCTTGCCGCTGCCGCTCTCGCCCACGATGCCGAGAGTCTCGCCCCGGTGGACCGTCAGCGACACGTCGTCCACGGCCGCGAACGCCCGCTTCCCGCGCCCGAATTCGCGCCGCAGGCCCGTCGCCTCCAGGACGACCTCCGCGGGCACCGAAGGCGCCGAGGACGCCTCCGAGAGGGCACGCGGCGCGTCCACGCGCGGGACCGCGCCGAGCAGATCCCGGGTGTACGGCTCGGCCGGCGCACCGAGCACGGTGTCCACCGGCCCGTGTTCGACGGCCCGCCCGTGCCGCATGACCAGGATCTCGTCGACGCTCTCGGCGGCCACGCCCACGTCGTGCGTGACGAGCAGCAGCCCCAGGCCCGTCTCCTCGCGCAACGTGTGCAACAGGTCGAGGATCTGCGCCTGGACGGTCACGTCGAGCGCGGTCGTCGGCTCGTCGGCGATCAACAGCTCCGGTTCGCAGGCCAGGGCCATGGCGATGAGGGCGCGTTGCCGCATGCCGCCGCTGAACTCGTGCGGGCGCGAACGGGATCGCCGTACCGCGTCCGGAATGCCGACCCGGTCCAGTACCTCGACGGCACGCGCGCGTGCGGCCCGACGGGACACGCGCGTGTGCACCCGGTAGACCTCGGCTATCTGGTCGCCGATCGCGTAGTACGGGTCCAGGGACGACAGCGGGTCCTGGAAGACCATCGCGGCCTTCCCGCCGCGCAGCAGCCGCAGGTCCGCGTCGGATGCCTCCTGTACGTCGATGCCGGCCACCCGCACCGAGCCGCCGACGTCGGCCCCCGTGCCGCGGTGCAGCCCCAACAGGGCCGAGGCAACTGTGGACTTGCCCGAGCCGGACTCGCCGACCAGGCCCAGTGCGGCGCCCTTCTCCAGCCGGAAGGAGAGGCCGTCGACGGCGCGCAGCGACCCGAACCCGACCGTCAGGTCGGTGACTTCCACCAACACGTCCACGGAACTCATACCCGTACCCGAGATCATGCGAGCACCACCCGTCGGTCGGCCACCGCGTACAGCACGTCCGCGACGGCGTTGGCGATGACCACGAAGAAGCCGATGACCAGGACCATGCCGACGACCACCGGCAGGTCGACGACATTGACGGCATGGACGAGTTCCTGTCCGATGCCGGGCAGCCCGAAGAGCGTCTCGGTGAGCACCGCGCCGCCGACCGCCGAGCCGACGTTGTTGGCGTTGAGCGCGATGATCGGCGCGAACGCCCCGCGCAGCGCGTGCCGACCGATGATCGACCGTTCACCGACGCCGTACGCGCGGAACGTGCGGATGTGGTCCTCGGCGAGCGTCTCCAGCATCGACGCCCGGGTGAGCCGGGCGAACGCGGCGGCCTCGATGAGGGCGAGCGAGAGCCAGGGCAGCAGCAGGTTCCAGGCCCACTGTTCGGGGTCGTCGGTGAGGCCGACGTACTGCGGGAAGGGCAGCAGTTGCAGCTGCCCGCAGACGACGATCATCAGCACCAGGCCGATCACGAACACCGGGGTGGCGACGCCAGCGAGCGTGATGCCGGTCAGCAGGCGCTCGGTGAACCGGCCGCGCCGCCACGCGGACAGGATGCCCGTGCCGACGCCGAGGATCAGCCACAGCACCATCGCGCCGAACACGAGGGACAGGCTGACCGGCAGCTTCGACAGGATCAGCTGGGTGACCTGCTGGTCCCCCTGGTACGACTGGCCGAGGCAGGGCGCCGAGCAGTGCTCCACGGAGGTGCCCGTCGAGTAGTCCTGGCCGACGAGGATGCCCTGGAGGAAGTGCCAGTAGCGGAGGTACAGCGGGTCGTCGAGCCTCAACTGCTGCGCCACCTGGTGCACTTGCTCCGGGGAGCAGCGCGGGCCGCAGGTGATCTGGGCGACGTTGCCGGGGGTGACGAAGAAGACGACGTAGACGATCACCGAGATGGCGAACAGGGTGATCACGGTGCCGATGCCTCGGCGCAGGACGAAGCCTCCGAAGCCGCTCATCCCTGGGCCTCCCTCTTGGTACCGGCTTCCTTCTTGGCGCTCGCTTCCGAAGCCGTTGCCTTCTTGGAGTGCGCGTCCGCCGCAGTGGCCTTCTTGGAGTGCACGTCCGAAGTGGTCGCCTTCTTGAAGTGCGCGTCCGAAGTCATCGCCTTCTTTGTGCTCGCGTCCGCCTTCGCCTCACGCTTGCGGCCGGTGCCGATGCGCAGGCGGGAGGCCGCGCGCGGGTCGAGGGCCGTGCGGATGCCGTCGCCGAGGACGGTCAGCGCCAGGACGGTGACGAAGAGGGCGCCGGCGGGCAGCAGCAGGTACTGCGGGGCGGCCTGGTACCAGACGTCGGCGGCGGTGAGCATCTGCCCCCAGGACGGCGTCGGCGGCTTCACACCGACGCCGAGGAAGGACAGCGCGGCCTCGGCGCTGATGTTCATCGGGAAGAGCAGCGCGGCGTATGTGATGACGGGCGCGGCGAGGCCGGGCAGCAGTTCGCGGCGGGCGATCCGCCAGGTGTTCCAGCCGCTGAGCCGCGCGGCGGAGACGTAGTCGAGCCCCTTGAGGGTGAGGGTCTGGGCGCGCACGATCTTCGCGACGTTGCCCCAGGCGATCAGACCGATGACGAGGGAGACCAGCAGGGGCCGCGGGAAGCTCCCGGGCACGATCGCCAGCAGCGCCAACGACATGATCATCAACGGCATCGCCACGATGATGTCGGTGATCCGGCTCAACAGTTGATCAACCCATCGGCTGCCGAGCCCGGCGCCGACACCGATCACGACCCCGATGAAGACCTGTACGACGGTCGCCCCCAGCGCGACGCCGAGCGAGACCCGGGCGCCGTAGGCGAGGCGGGCGAACAGGTCGCGCCCTGTCTGCGGTTCGATGCCGAGCCAGTGGTCGCCGGTGATGCCCCCGAAGGAGCCGGTCGGCACGCCGCCGCGCGCGGAGTCGATGAGCGAGGGGTGGTAGGTGAAGGGGTCCTGGCCCTCGAGCGCGGTGAGCAGCGGCGCGGCGAGCGCGACCAGGACGAGCAGGGCGACGACGACCGCCGCGACGAGGGCGGCGCGCTGCGCACGCAGCCGCCGCCAGAACTGACGGGCCCCCGAGGCAGCCGGGACGGAAACGTCCGCCCCGGCTGTCCGGGAGGCGACAAGTGCCTCACTCATGGGGTTACTTGACCGCGACCTGGGAGATGTCCAGGACACCGGTCCAGTCGCTGATCACGACGTTCCTGATGTCCTTGCCCACCAGCCGCTTGTAGACGGGGTGGAACAGCGGCACGGTCAGGGCCTGCTCGCCGATCTTCTTGTCCAGTGCACCCCACCGCTTGGCGGCCTCGTCAAGATTCGTCAACTTGTTGATCGCGTCAATCTCGGCATTGACCGACTTGTCATTGAGCAGGCCGGTGTTGAAGTTCGCGCCGTCCTTGACGATCTGGCGGCCGTCGAAGATCGGGGCGAGGAAGGGACCGCCGGAGGGCCAGTCGGCACCCCAGTGGGCGAGGAAGAAGCCCGGCTCAGTCTTGACGCTGTGGATCTTGTCCTTGTAGTCGTTGATCTCCAGGCCCTGGAGCTTGACGGTGATGCCGGCCTTCTTGAGCGCGTCCTGGATCGCGGTGGCAATCTCGGGGCTGGTCTCGAAGTCCTTGTCGTTGGAGTGCGTCAGCGTGACGGTGATCCCCTTCGGGTAACCGGCCTCCTTCAGCAGCTCCTTGGCCTTCGCCGCGTTGCCGGAGGCGCCCGCCGGGAAGAGGTCGTAGGGGTCGTACCCGAAGGACTTCTGGTTCGGCAGGAAGGTGGTCGCGGCCTCGGCCAGCGACGAACCGCCCGCCGCGTTGACCACCGACGAACGGTCGATGGCGTACGAGATCGCCTGTCGCACCTTGACGTTGTTGAACGGCGCGACCGTCGGGTTGAACGCGATGTAGTTCGTGTAACCGAAGTGCCCGGTACCGACGCGTGCCGCGAGTTCCTTGTCGCCGGTCACCTTGGCGAGTTCGGCGGGACCGAGGTTGGTGTCGGTGGTGACAGCGGCGGCGTCCGCACCCTGGGACGCGGACAAGCGCTGGTTGATCACGGACGAGTCGAGCCCCGACTTCACGTCGATCTTGTCCGGGTAGGCCTTGCGCTCGGCGTCCGTCGCGGTGGACCAGTACTTGTTGCGCTCCAGGACGATCGTCTCACCGTCGTTCTGGTTGCTGACGACCTTGTACG
This sequence comes from Streptomyces colwelliae, assembly GCF_048158785.1. Taxonomy (NCBI): domain Bacteria; kingdom Bacillati; phylum Actinomycetota; class Actinomycetes; order Kitasatosporales; family Streptomycetaceae; genus Streptomyces; species Streptomyces colwelliae. Next base: position 37,532 of record NZ_JBLTJC010000057.1, read on the forward strand.
GCCCCGACGAGATCGGGTGCTGCTCGTACTTCGTCCCGGTGTCCTTCGCCTTCGGGACGGGCGTGAACTGCGTCTGCGTGGCGAGGTACGGGAACTCGCCCTCGGGCTTGTTGAGATGGAAGACGATGGTCCGGCTGTCGGGCGTCTCGATCGCGCTGAGCCGCTTCTTGTCCTTGTACGGCCCCTGGTAGTCGGCCGCGCCGACCAGCCAGTCCCGCAAGTAGGGCGCACCGCCGGAGAGTTCGGCGGCGAAGGAGCGCTCGATGCCGTACTTGATGTCGGCCGAGGTGATCGCGGTGCCGTCCTCGTACTTGAGGCCCTTCTTCAGGGTGTACGTCCACACGGTCGCGTCCTTGTTCGGGCGCCCGGTGTCGGTGGCGAGGTCCGGGACGACCTTGGCGCCGGCCGCACCGTTCTCACGGTTGCGGGTGGTGAGCGTACGGAAGACGAGGGACGGGACGTTGCCGCCGCCGGAGGTGTACAGGCGGGCCGGGTCGAAGTCCTCCTGGGGCTGCGCGTTCAGGACCGTGAGCGTGCCGCCCTTGTGGGGCGTGGAGTCGCCACCGGAGCCCTTGGCATCGTTGTCCTTCGGCCCGCAGGCGGCGGCGCCCGCTGCCACGGCCAGGCTGACGGATGCCACGGCCACGCGCCGGGCTATGACGGACGGTTGACGCATCGGAATGACGACCTCTCGGGGTGGTTTCTCGGGAACTCTCCGGGAGTTCTCGAATCGTGAGACAGATGGACGAGGAGTGAGACGGAAGCGAACAGCCGTCTGCCCCGGCGTCAGGTCGTCGAGAAACCCTGCCAAGGTCGTACGGCAAGGGCATGGTGGTGCGGGTCGCGACACAAACGCCAGAGGCGGTGTTCAGCGACAGAGAATGTCGGCCACGCAGAGCGGGGTCACGCCGATGAGCGCCAGCTCGATGGCGGCGCGGTTGGCGACATGACTAGACCACATGCCAAAAAATATGATGGAAGTTGCGGCTCGTGTCAATGTGACATAAGCGTCGCCGGTCAACTGCCCGGGTACGGCCAGGGGTTCGCCAGACAGTGGATGCCGTCGTGGTCGAGGAACTTGGTCTGCTGCTGCATGACGGGCGCCAACTCGCCGTCCTTGTCGCAGGTGACGTGCCCGTAGCCGAGACGATGACCGACCTCATGGTTGATCAACATCTGTCGATACGCGTACATCTTGTCCCCATATGTTGACGACCCCTGCGCCCATCGATACGCGTTGATCAACACACGTTCGGTGGCCGCCGAGTCGCACGACACGTTGTCCTCGGTGGTGTCGAGCCCGGACTTGGCACACCACGTGGCGGTGGTACCAGGGCTCGCGAGGGTGATCACGAAGTCCGGTTTGCCGGTGTAGATGCGCTCGAAGGTACGGGCGCCGTTGTGGGCCCAACTCCGCTTGTCGTTCAGCGTCTTCTGCACGGCCTGCGCGAAGAGCGTCCCGTCGAGCCCGAGCCCCTGCTCCACGTCCACGCGGTACGTGTACTTGCGCCCCTTGCCGGGCGCCTTGTCGACACCGGGCACCGCGTCGAACTTGTCCGGCCCCTTGAGCTTGGCGCTGAGCGGGTACTTCTTGGCCATCTTCTCGGCATACGTCAGGGCCACCACCCGCGGAGAAGCGGACGGGCTGACCTCCGGCGAGGCCGTCGCTCTCGCGTCCCGGGCCCGGTCGGTGGCCGCCTGCGACCGCGCACCGTCACTGTCACCGTCCTTGGCGACCTGCCCGGCCACGATGACGGCCAGCACGGTGGTGACGGCGGCGGCCGCGATGCCGGTGTACGTCCGTCCCTTACGGCCCTTGGCGGGCACGGAGTCAGTGCGGGCAGGGGGCGCCTCGATGTCCTCGTCGGCGCTCTCGGGGGTCCAGGTGGTGACGGAGCCGTACGGGTCGGAGGGGTGCGTCGCGACGCCGGTCCGGGGCGCGAAGACGTCGTCGTCCCCTTCGAAGGCGTCGACGTACTCCTGCCGTGGACTACGACCGGCACGCCCGCCTCGCCGGGAACCGTCCTGAGGGGCCTGGCGCTGCCGGGGAATGGGCAGCCCCGGGCCCGCGGCGGAGGGCATACCGGCGACAGGGACTTGGGGCACGCCACCGGGCGCACCGGGCAAGCCCTGAGAAACGCCGAGCCGCCCGCCAGGTCCCGCACCGGTCCGCCCCCTCAACTCACCCCAGCCGCCCCCGGATTCAGACTGCTCAGGATGACCGGCACGCGCGCGTGGAGTGCCGTCGGGCAGGCGAGGGACTCCGCGCGCGGGAGTGCCATCAGGCAGCCTCGGGAAACCATGGGCCGGGGTGCCGTCGGGCAGCCGCGGAAACCCATGAGCCGGAGTGCCATCGGGAAAGCGGGGAGTCCCGTGCGCGGGAGTCCCATCGGGAAAGCGGGAAGTGCCGTGCGCAGGCGTACCGTCCGACGCGCGCGGAACACCGCGAGCCGGTGTACCGTCCGGCAGCCTCGGAAAACCATGGGCCGGAGTGCCATCGGCCACCCTGGGAAACCCATGGGCCGGAGTGCCGTCCGGAAGCCGGGGAACGCCGTGGGCCGGCGTGCCGTCCGCGAAACGCGGCCCACCCTGCGCGGACCAGCCATCCGGCAAAGGCGGGACCCCGCGCGCGGGAGTGCCGTCAGGAAGACGCTGTCCCCCAGCCGCAGGAGCACCGCCGAAGAAACGCGGCGACCCATGAGCAGGGGTCCCATCAGGAGGACGCGGCCCACCTTGAGCGGGCGGCTGCCCCTGGACACGCGGCACTCCGTGAGCGGGCGTCCCCTCCTGAGGACGCGGCCCGCCTTGAGCCGGCGGCTGCCCCTGGACACGCGGTACCCCACGAGCCGGCGTCCCGTCCGGGCGACTCGACGCGCCGTACCCCGGATTCCCGCCGACTGAAGACTGCTGTTGGCCAGGGATCGCCCCAGGCCCAGCCCCGGACCCAGACCCAGCCGCAGAC
>NZ_JBLTJC010000058.1:0-40227 GCF_048158785.1 Streptomyces colwelliae
TGAAAATCCGACGCGCAGCTCCCGCACGCCAGCGAGCGGACGAGAAGTTGGCCCGGTCCAGGGACCGGATCGTCGACGGTCCGCGCCTCGACGCTCCCGGGGCCACGTCCCCGGACCACACGTAGTCGATGAGGCCGTAGTCGCTGTCGTTGGCGAGGGCGACCCCTTCCTCCTCGCCGTCGAAGGGGACGACCACGACGACCGGCCCGAAGATCTCCTCGCGGACGACCCGCATCTCGGCACCGCAGTCGGCGAGGACGGTGGGCGCGACGAGGAACCCCGGCCCGCCGGACGGCCGTTCACCACCCGCGACCACCACCGCCCCTTCCTTCCGGCCCAGTTCGACGTACGACTCGACGCGCTCCCGGTGTGCCGCCGAGATCACCGGCCCGACGACCGTGTCCGGCGAGCGCGGGTCGCCGACCTTCAACGCCCGCGCGTATCCGGCCAGTTGCTCGACCAGCCGCTCGTACACACCGCGCTGCGCCAGCACCCGCGTGGGCGCCGTACAGATCTGCCCGCTGTAGAAGGAGAACGTCGTCCCGATCCCGGACACCGCGGAGGCAAGATCCGCGTCGTCGAAGACGACAGCCGCGCCCTTCCCGCCCAGCTCCATCAACTGCCGCTTCATCCCCCGCCCGCACACCTCGGCGATCCGCTGCCCGACGGCCGTGGAACCGGTGAAGCTGACCATGTCGACGTCATCGGACTCGACCGCCGCCTCACCCACCTCCACGGACTGCCCGTTGACGACATTCACGACCCCGCGCGGCACCCCGGCCGCCTCCAGGGCCTCCGCCATCCGGTAGACGGACAACGGGTCCTGCGGCGCCGGTTTCACGACGACCGTGTTGCCCATGGCGAGGGCGGGGGCGATCTTCCCGGCGGGGTTGGCCCAGGGGTTGTTGTACGACGTGATGCAGGTGACGACACCGACCGGCTGCCGTACGGCGAGCGCGCCCATGACGGCCGCCCGCCCGAACGGTCCCGCCTCGTTGACCTGCGGCGGAATCGCCCACTCGGCGGGCTCGACGGTCGCGTACCGCCGGAACCGGGCGGCGGCGACGCCCACTTGCATGCCCCGCGCGGTCCCGGTCGTGGCGCCGGTCTCCGCCTGGGCGAGTTCGGCGTACGACACGAGCCCGCCACGGATGATGTCCGCCGCCCGCCCGAGAATCGCCGCGCGCTCCCCGGCCGGCGTACGCGACCACGCCCCGAACGCCTCCCGGGCCGCGGCGGCAGCGGCGAACACCTGCTCCCGCGAGGCTTCGGGCGCCCATCCCACGGTCTCCTCGGTGGCCGGATCGACCACGGCGTAATACCCACCGTCCGGCTCGACCCACTCCCCGCCGACGAACAACCGCTGCCCATCGGCCACTTGAGAACCGACGGCGGAGCCGCCCGCGGACCCGACTTCGGAACTCACTTCGTGCTCACCGTCCTGGTGTCCCGCCCCGACCGCAGCACCCGCCCCGGCACGGACCCGCTCACCACGTCGTCCCGGATGGCCTCGACTCCGTTGACCCACACGGCCCGTATCCCGATCGCCTTGGAGTCGAGACGCGGACTGTCGCCCGGCAGGTCGTGCACCAGGGTGGCCTTGCCGGCGTCGATCCGTTCCGGGTCGAAGAGCACCAGATCCGCATGCCACCCCTCCCTCAACCGCCCGCGCTCCCGCAGCCCGAACAACCGGGCCGGATCATCGGTCAGCATCTTCACCGCCTGCTCCAGCCCCACCAGCTTCCGCCCCCGCAGACAGTCCCCGATGAACCGGGTCGTGTACGGCGCCCCGCACATCCGGTCCAGATGCGCCCCGGCATCGGACCCCCCGAGCAACACGTCCTCGTGCTGCCAGGTCTCGGCACGCAACGCCCAGGAGGCGGGATCGTTGTCGGAGGGCATGGGCCAAAGAACCGTACGGAGTTGGTCAGCCGCACAGATCTCGACCAGACACTCGAAGGGCTCCTGCCCACGCTCGGCCGCGATGTCCTTCACGACCCGCCCGGTCAGCCCCTCGTTGGCGTCGCTGTAAGTGTCCCCGATCACATACCGCCCGAAGTTCGCGAGCCGCCGGAAGACCCCGGCCTCCTTACTGTTGGCGTTCCGCAGCATCTCGGCCCGTACGTCGGGTTCGCGCAGCCTGGCGATCCGCTCGGGCACGGGGAGGCTGAGGATCGGCCCCCACCCGGGTATCAGGTTCAGCGCGCAGAAGGTGCCGAGGGACATGTTCATCGGCGTGAGGATCGGCATGGTCAGCGCGACCACCCGCCCACCCGCCTTCCGAGCCCGCTCACTCGCGAACAGCTGCCGGGGCACGCGCTCAGGAACGGCGGCGTCGATGGTCAGCACGTTCCAGTTCAGCGGCCGCCCCGCCACCGCGCTCATCTCGACGAACAGATCGATCTCCGCGTCACTGAACTGATCCAGACACCCGGCGACGATCGCCTCGATCTGTGTCCCCTCGTGCTCCCCAACGGCCCTGGACAGCGCGATGAGTTCGGCGGGCAGCGCATGCCGGGAGGCGACGGGCTTCCCGTCACCGTCGGAGTGGGTGGACGACTGGGTGGTGGAGAACCCCCACGCCCCCGCGTCCATCGCCTCGTGCAACAGCCGTACGATCTCGGCGAGTTGCTCCTCACTCGGCTGCCCACCCACGGCATCCGCCCCCATCACATACCGCCGCAGGGCACAATGCCCCACCATGAACCCGGCGTTGACGGCGATCCGCCCTTCGAGAGCGTCCAGATACTCCCCGAAGCCACGCCAGCTCCAGGGCGCCCCCTCCTCCAGCGCGACCAGCGACATCCCCTCGACCTTGGACATCATCCGCCGCGTGTAGTCGGCGTCCTCCGGTTTCAGAGGCGCGAGGGTGAACCCACAGTTCCCGGCGGCCACGGTCGTCACCCCATGATTGAGCGAGGGCATCGCATACGGGTCCCAGAAGAGCTGAGCGTCGTAGTGGGTGTGAGGGTCGACGAACCCGGGCGCGAGGACGAGGCCGGCGGCGTCCTCCGACGTCCGGGACTCCTCAAGCACTGTCCCGATGACGGCGATCCGCCCGTCCCGGATACCGACGTCGGCGACGAAAGCAGCCGCCCCCGTCCCATCAACGACGGTGACACCTTTGATGACGTGATCGAGCACGGGTCCAGCCTCCTCAACTCCGTTATGTGCGATGCCCCTTGCTTTTAGGGGCGCGGGGCTGTGTCGATTTGCGGCTACCGCCGCGCGGGCGCGACCAGCCCCCACACACCCGCAGCCGCCGTACAACCTCAGGCTGTCTCCCGGAACCGCGTAGTCCGGTGAACAGGGTCCGTGTCGATCTTCGGAACCACGTGCTCCCCGATCAACCGAATCGTCTGCAACGTCTCCTCCTTCGGCACCCCCACCGGCAACCCGAAGGTCAACTGATCCGCCCCGGCCTGCTCCCACCGCTTGCACTGGGTGAGCACCTCGTCCGGATCCCCACAGATCAACAGCTCTTCCTCGATGAGGAGTTCGACGAACTCGGGCGTGTACTCCGGCAGCGTCTCCGGCCACACGGGGAACCCCTCGGGCCGCGGGAACGTGTCGTGGTACCGGAACACCAGCGAGGGCAGATAGTGCAGCCCGCCGTTCGTCGCGATCCGGATCGCCTCGTCATGCGTCGGCGCGCAGACGGCCGTGGTCGTCACCATCACGTTGTCGTTGACGAAGGCACCCACCGGCTCGGCGTTCACGATCGCCGTCTTGTACTGCTCCAGCACCCACTCCATGTCGGAGACCTTCTGGATGCTGAACCCGAGGACGCCCAGCCCCTTCCGCGCGGCCATGGCGTACGACGGAGGCGACCCGGCGGCGTACCACATCGCGGGGTGCGCCTTGCCGTACGGCTTGGGCAGCACCTTCCGCGGCGGCAGCTGCCAGTGCTTGCCCTGGAAGCCGACGTACTCGTCCTGGAGCCACATCTTGGGGAACTCGGCGATGGTCTCTTCCCAGATCTCCTTGGTGTAGTTCATGTCGGTCACGCCCGGTATGAACCCGAGGATCTCGTGCGAGCCGGCGCCCCGCCCACTGCCGAACTCGAAGCGGTTGCCGGTGAGATGGTCGAGCATGGCGACCTTCTCGGCGACCTTCACCGGGTGGTTGACCTGCGCGAGGGGGTTGAAGATCGCCGATCCGAGGTGGATGCGGTCCGTCGCGTGGGCGAGGTAGCCGAGGTAGACGTCGTTGGCCGAGAGGTGCGAGTACTCCTCCAGGAAGTGGTGCTCGGACGCCCAGGCGTACTTGAAGCCGGACTTGTCCGCCTGGATGACGTACTCGGTCTCCTCCATCAGCGCCTTGTGCTCGGCCAGCGGGTCGGTCTCGGCACGCTTGCCCACGTATCCCTGTACAAAGAGCCCGAATTCCAAGGAGGTTCACCGTCCCAAGTCCAGATGGTTCCTACGAGTGCTACGACTTTCTGACGCTGCGTCAGATTCGTCAATAGATGACGCCCTGTCAGATGCCGTGGAACGACGTCAGAAGACGCTGACCCCGGCCAGCCAGCCCCCGTCGATCACGAACGGCTGCCCGGTGATGTAGGACGAGTCGTCGCAGCTCAGGAAGAGCGCCAGGCGGGCGACCTCCGCCGGCTGCCCGATCCGGCCGAGCGGCACGAGCTTGCGGTACAGCTCGTCGAGGGCCCTGGACATCTCCTCGGCGTCCGCGTCCGGGTCCAGCTGGGCCGGGTTGGACATCGCGGTGTCGATCGCGCCCGGGCACATCGCGTTGACCCGGATCCTCCGGTCGGCCAGCTCCAGCGCGGCGACGCGGGTGAGCCCGAGGATGGCGTGCTTGGTGGCCGCGTACGTGCCGACGGCCGCCATCCCCGTCACCGCCGTGTACGAGGCCGTGTTGACGATCGTGCCGCCGTCCTCCATCGCCGCCGCCACGGTCTTGATCCCGAGGAAGCAGCCGACCTGGTTCACCCGCACGACCTGCATGAACTCTTCGAGGGGCGTATCCACAAGGGAGTTGAACCGCAGGATCCCCGCGTTGTTGACCAGCCCGTCGAGCCGCCCGTACGCCTCCTTGGCGGCTCCCACGGCGGCACGCCAGTCCGCCTCCTCACCGACGTCGAGATGGACGTAGGACGCGGACACGCCCAACTCCTTGGCCAGCGCCTCCCCTTGCTCGTCCAGCACATCGGCTACGACGACGCTCGCACCCTCGGCCGCGAACAGCCGCGCCTCCTGCTCCCCCTGCCCACGCGCCGCTCCGGTGACCAGAACGACACGCCCGTCCAGCTTGCCCATGCGGGCCTCCTCGGGATCGGTGGATGCAGGGCATCGTAGCGCCGTATCTGACGAAGCGTCAGATGGAGAGGAAGGGCTCCTTGCGCGAGAGGGGGGCTTGCACAAGCACACTTCAAGTGACCGCGGAGTAGGGATATTTGACCCTGGCCATACCTCCGCTTGGCTCCAACAATGCCTGTCATGGCAAAGCGGAGATTGCGCAACAGGAAAGTCAGGTACGTGGCGATCGGCGCGGCACTCGCCACCGGCGGGGTCGTCGTCGCCATGCTGCCGTCGGCGAACGCGGCCGACGCGAAGACGCCGGACCAGATCATGACCATGTGCGAGCGGTCCGCCGTGGTGAATGGCGATCAGCGGACCGTGGAGGATTTCGGCGGCGCCTTCGCGGACGGTTTCCAGGCCGACAACTGCGATTTCGTCGAGACGAATTTCGAGACCTTCGACGGTCCCACCGAAAAGGCGTCCATCGACTTCCCGAACTGCGAGCCGAACGCGACCGATCCGGCCAAGGTCTCCATCACCTGGTCGTCGACCGCGGCCCAGGGGCAGGGAAAGTACGTCTCCACCCAACAGGGCGCCGCGGGAGGCCTCTTCGGATTCCTGAGCGGGTCCTGGACCAAGCACAAGGGCACCCTCGACATGACCGTGAAGTCGGCGACTGCCGGGGACACGGAGGCGCGGGACGTGCCGGTCGGCAAGGTGCTCCACATGGAGTTCACGCCGAAGTTGCAGCGCATGACCGGTGAGTGGCGGGTGCGTATCGACGCCCGGGAACAGACCACCGTCCTGCCGGCCAGCCCGGAGCAGAACTTCGTGGCCCCGGACGTCGTCGAGGGACCCGTCATCCTGCCGGGTGCGGCGGGTGCTCCCGGTGTCGTGGACGGCACCTCGAAGGCGGTCCTGGAGGACTGCTGAGCCCCACCGCCTTCAGGAACCCGCAGCTCAACTCCCCTACACCTCGCAGGAGATACCCATGACCCGGACCGGCCGCACCAGAAGCCACCGGAGCAAGAAGAAGCGCATCACCCTCGCCCTGGCCCCCGTGGCGGCGCTCGCGGTGATCGTCCCGCTGATGAACCAGGCGAACGCCGCCACCCCCTCCGAAGTGAGCGCCGACTGCGCCGCGGACTCCGACAGGCTGGCCGACTGCGAGTTCGTGGACGTGCAGTTCAAGGCGAACAGCCTCGGGCCCAATGAACGCGTCTCCCCGGTGTCCGACAACTGCGGTTCCACGAGCACCGCGACGAAGACCTTCAACGTGAGCACATCGGTGACGAGAACCCTTCAGGTGGAGGAGGGAACCGTCACCGAGGCCGGTACGAAACTCGGTAACTCGCTCTTCGAAATCGGCCTGGAATTCAGCACGTCGACCATCAACATCACGCGTGACGACAAGACGACCACGCTGGCGTTCAGCCGGACGGACACCGTGCAGGCGGACAGCACCGCCTTCTACATGTGGTCCGCCAAGCGCACCGATGTGAGCGGATTCCTGAAGGCCACGTACAAGGAGGCACAGGACGGCCAGACGGTGTTCTTCGCGCCGAGCGAGGGCGCGGCGAGCGTGCACGTCTTCTATCCGCAGATCCTGAACAACGGAACGCCCGACGGGCGCCTTTGGCTGCGGAACGTGAAATGCGAGACCACCGCGGCCGACTCCGTCCCGAACTCCACGAAGGCCCTCCAGTCCGAGGAGGCCGGATTCGGGGAAGGCGGTGCCGGTGTCACCGATGTGGAAATACCGCTGACGGAGATCCCGGCACCCTGATCCCCGGTTCTCCCGGTTGCCCCGGTTCTCAGGTGCGAAGTACGGGCGTGGTTCCCAGCCAGCGCAGAACCGCGTCCGTACCGCTCCGGGCGTCCAGCTTGGCGTAGATGTTGCTGAGGTTGTTGCGGACGGTCTTCTCGCTCAGCCGTAATCGCTGCCCGATCTGCCGTGCGCCCAGGCCGGTCGACAGCAGCTCCATGATCTGCTGCTCGCGCGGCGAGAGCAGGCCGCGCAGCCGCTGCATCGCGTCGTCGGTCGCGGCCATCCGCCGGGCCCCTTCCCGCAGGGCGTCGCATGCCGACGGGGAGAGGTAGGTGTGCCCGACGGTGGCCGCCACCATCGCCGAGGACATCATCTGGGGGCAGTGGTCGCCCTCGACGAGATAGCCCGCCCCGGCCCGGAACACCTCGACCACCGCTTCGGTGTCCCGGCGCGGACTGACCACGACCGCCGGGACACTCCGGGTGCGCAGCACCTCCAGCAGCCCCGGGAAGGACACGGCCGGGTCCTCGCAGTGCAGCACGACGACGTCCGCCGTGGTCTCCGCCAGCCCGTGGTGGGGCGGGGGGACATGGACCACACGGTCCACGTACGGATCGTCCGGGGGCGGCCAGTCCTCGTGCGGCCAGGTGACCCCGGCGGAGGCCACGGCTACTACGAGTCGCTCGGAGGATCGCACTTCGGGGGTCCTTCCGCCGGAGCCATGACGTCCGTACGTCCGTACATACGCGGCGCGGCGTGACCGTGTTCAAACAGGTTGTGATCAGAGGGGTGTTCAGAGCAGGGGCCCCACCTCGGTCCCGAACTCGCTTATCTGATCGGTGAGTTCGATGCGGTCGCGGCAGCGGAACCGCACCTGGATCTGGTCCACGCCCATCGCCCCGTAGGCGCGGAGGGACTCGGCGAGGACCTCGGGCGCCCCGGTGAGCGTGCGGCGTCCGACCTCCCAGTCCGGTTCGCCGACGTACAGCGGCTCGGTGATGGCGCCGAAGACGAACGGCCCCTGGACGGCGGCCTCTTCGCGCAGCCGCCGGATCCGCTCGATCTGCGCGGGCAGCCGGTCCCGGGGGTCGCCCTGCGGCAGCCAGCCGTCCGCCTTGAGCGCGGCCCGGCGTACGGCGGCGGGGGACGACCCGCCGACCCAGAGGGGGACGTGTTCCTGCGCGGGGCGGGGCCGCTGCCCGAGGCCCTCGAAGTCGTACAACTTGCCGTGGTGCTCCGGGAATTCGTCCGGTCCGAGGGTCGCACGCAGCGCGTCGATCGACTCGTCGAGGACGGCCCCGCGGCGGTCGAAGTCGACCCCCAGCGCCTCGAACTCCTCCTGTACGTGCCCGGCGCCGACGCCGAGGATCAGCCGGCCTCCGCTGAGGTGGTCGAGGGTGGCGTACTGCTTGGCGGTGAGCAGCGGGTGCCGTAGGCCGACTACGGCGACATGGCTCAGCAGGCGGACGCGTTCGGTGACGCCCGCGAGGTAGGAGAGGGTGGCCACGGGGTCGTACCAGATGGTGCTCATGGCGGTGGCGAGGCGGCGCGGGACGCCGACGTGGTCGCAGCCCGCGATGTAGTCGAAGCCCGCCCGGTCGGCGGCCCTGGCGATCTCGACGAGGTCGGCGGGGCCGGCGTCGGCCTCCCAGGGCTCGGCGTAGATGGTGCTCTGGGACTGGACGGGCAGCTGCAACCCGTAGGCGGGGCCGCTCACTTGGGGCCCTCCCACAGGCCTTCGGGCGTCAGGCCCAGCAGTTCGATCGCGTTGCCTCGTACGATCCGCTCGACCACGTCCGGTGCCAGGTGGCCCATCTGCGCCTCGCCGACCTCGCGGGACTTGGGCCAGGTGGAGTCGGAGTGGGGGTAGTCGGTCTCGTAGAGGACGTTCCCGACGCCGATCGAGTCGAGGTTCTTCAGGCCGAACGCGTCGTCGAAGAAGCAGCCGTAGACGTGCTCGGTGAAGAGTTCGGACGGCGGGCGGTGGACCTTGTCGGCGACGCCGCCCCAGGCGCGGTTCTCCTCCCAGACGACGTCGGCGCGCTCCAGGATGTAGGGGATCCAGCCGATCTGGCCCTCGGCGTACATGACCTTGAGGTCGGGGAAGCGTTCGAACTTGCCGCTCATCAGCCAGTCCACCATGGAATAGCAGCAGTTGGCGAAGGTGATCGTCGATCCGACGGCGGGCGGCGCGTCCGCCGAGGTGGAGGGCATCCGGCTGCTGGAGCCGATGTGCATGGCGATGACCGTCTGCGTCTCGGCGCAGGCCTGGAGGAAGGGGTCCCAGTCGTCGGTGTGGATGGAGGGCAGGCCGAGGTGCGGGGGTATCTCGGAGAAGGCGACGGCGCGGGTGCCGCGTGCCGCGTTGCGGCGGACCTCGGCGGCGGCCAACTCCGGGTCCCACAAAGGGATGAGAGGGAGTGGTATCAGACGGCCGCTCGCGTCCGGGCCGCACCACTCCTCCACCATCCAGTCGTTGTAGGCGCGGACGCAGAGCAGCCCGAGTTCGCGGTCGGCGGCCTCGGTGAACGTCTGGCCGCAGAAGCGGGGGAAGGTGGGGAAACAGAGCGCGGACTGGACGTGGTTGACGTCCATGTCGGCGAGGCGGGCCGGTACGTCGTAGGAGCCGGGACGCATCTGCTCGTAAGTGATGACTTCGAGCTTGATCTCGTCCCTGCTGTAGCCGACGGCGGTGTCGAGGCGGGTGAGGGGGCGGTGCAGATCCTCGTAGACCCACCAGTCGCCGATGGGTCCGTCGTCGCCGGGTTCGCCCATCACGGGCTTGAACCGGCCGCCGAGGAACGTCATTTCCTTCAGGGGCGCGCGGACTATGCGAGGGCCGGTGTCCAGGTACTTCTTGGGCAGCCGGTGCTGCCAGACGTCGGCGGGCTCCACGGTGTGGTCGTCGACGGAGATGATCGGCGGAAGGGGTGTCGGGGCGGTGTCCTGGGTGTCCATGGCGCTCACGGTAGCGCCGATCTGACGACCCGTCAGCTAGCTGGATCCGGGTTCGGGGTGCTCGGTTGTGTGCGGATCTGTGCGTAGGCGATGTGAGGGGCTTGTGATATCCCGCGCGGCCACCTGTGAGCGGCGCCACCGAGAGCTGACGCATCCGCCGTGAACAAGGCAAACTGTCGTAGCTAACAGGCTTGCCTAGGGGGAACGGCGATGGACGGTGGACCGCGGGTACCGGAGCAGCGGCGCCCCGATTCCGGCTCGGAGGAGTCGACCGCGCTGCGCTTCAGCGTGCTCGGTCCGGTACGTGCCTGGCGGGGCCCTGTTTCGCTGCCCACGGGCTCTCCCCAGCAACGCGCCCTGCTGGCCGCGCTGTTGCTGCGCGAGGGCCGTACGGCGACCGCCGGGGAGCTGATCGACGCCCTGTGGGGTGACGACCCTCCGTCGCAGGCGCTGGCCGCGGTGCGGACGTACGCGTCCCGGCTGCGGAAGGCGCTCGACGCCGGGGTCCTGGTCAGCGAGTCGGGCGGGTATGCCGTACGGGGGCTGCCCGAGGGCGCGTTGGACGTGGCCGAGGTCCACGACCTGGCGAACGAGGCGGAGAAGGCGAAGTCGGCGGGTGACCTGTGCCATGCGCGGGACCTGCTGGGCCGGGCGCTGTCCCTGTGGGACGGCGAGCCGCTGGCCGGGCTGCCGGGCCCGTACGCGGAGGCGCAGCGCGTCCGCCTGGAGGAGTGGCGGCTCCAACTCCTCGAATCCCGCCTCGACATGGACCTGGAGCAGGGCTGCCACGCGGAGGCGGTCAGCGAACTCACCGCCCTCACCGCGGCCCACCCGCTCCGCGAACGCCTCCGCGAGCTGCTGATGCTCGCGCTGTACCGCTCCGGCCGCCAGGCGGAGGCCCTGGCCGTGTACGCGGACACCCGGCGCCTGCTCGCCGACGAGCTGGGCGTGGACCCGCGCCCCGGTCTGCGCGAACTCCAGAACCGCATCCTCCAGGCCGACCCGGGCCTCGCGGAGCCCTCCGCACCGGCGGCGGAGACCGTGACGGCACCGGTCCGCCCCCACCAACTCCCGGCGACGGTCCCGGACTTCACCGGCCGCGTGTCCTTCGTATCGGAACTGATCGATGTCCTGGCCTCGGCCGAGGGCCGCGTGATGGCGGTGTCGGCGCTGGCGGGCATCGGCGGCGTCGGCAAGACGACCCTCGCCGTCCACGTGGCCCACCAGGCCCGGTCCGCCTTCCCCGACGGCCAGTTGTACGTCGACCTCCAGGGCGCGGGCTCCCAGGCCGCCGAACCGGAGACCGTACTGGGCGCGTTCCTGCGGGCGTTGGGCACCGCGGACTCCGCGATACCGGACTCCCTGGAGGAACGCTCCGCGCTGTACCGGTCGGTGCTGGACGGCCGCCGGGTGCTGGTGCTGCTGGACAACGCGCGGGACGCGGCCCAGGTACGCCCCCTCCTCCCCGGCATGGAGGGCTGCGCGGCCCTGGTCACCTCCCGGGTACGGATGGTGGACCTGGCCGGAGCGCATCTCATCGACCTCGATGTGATGTCCCCCGAGGAGGCCCTCCAGCTCTTCACGAAGATCGTGGGCGCCGAACGGGTCGCCGCCGAGCGGGAGTCCGCCCTCGACGTGGTCGCCGCGTGCGGCTTCCTGCCGCTGGCGATCCGCATCGCGGCATCCCGGCTGGCGGCCCGCCGTACGTGGACGGTCTCCGTCCTCGCCGCCAAACTCGCCGACGAGCGGCGGCGGTTGGACGAACTCCAGGCCGGCGACCTCGCCGTGAAGGCCACGTTCGAGCTGGGCTACGGCCAGTTGGAGCCGGCGCAGGCGCGCGCGTTCCGCCTGCTGGGCCTCGCCGACGGGCCGGACATCTCCCTCGCGGCGGCGGCGGCGATGCTGAACCTCCCGGTGGAGGAGACCGAGGACCTGCTGGAATCCCTCGTAGACACGTCACTTGTCGAATCGGCGGCTCCGGGCCGCTACCGGTACCACGATCTGGTGCGGCTCTACGCGCGTGCGTGTGCGGAGCGCGACGAGTGGCCGCCGAGTGAACCGGCCGCCTCGCTCTCGCGGTTGCTGGACTTCTACCTGGCCACCGTCTCGGGCGTCTACCTGATCGAACGGCCCGGCGACCGGCTGGTGGACCACCTGGAGCACACCGACCAGCCAGGACTCGTCTTCCCGGACCGGCACACGGCGCAGGACTGGCTGTACGCCGAGGCGGTCTGCCTGCTGGCCTGTGTCCGGCAGGCCGCGCGGACGGGGACGCTCAGGCGGGCCGTGGACGTGCTGTGGGCGGCGTGCGACCTCGCGGAGTCGGGTACCAACTCCAAGGAGTACGAGGCCGTCGCCGCACTGCTGCGGACCACAGCGCGGGAGGCCGGGGACCCGCGTACGGAGGCACGGGCGCTGACGCTGCTGTCCTTCGTGCACCACATCTCCGGTTCCCGGTTCGACGTGGCGCTCCAAGAGGCCGAGCGGGCATCGGAGTTGGCCGAGCGGGCCGACGATCCGCTCACCGGCTGCTGGTCCTCCAACATCAGCGGCGTGGTCTCGCTCTACCAGAACCGGCACGAGGAGGGCGCCGCCCACTTCACCCGGGCCATCGAGAGCTTCCGCGCCCTCGGGGACCGCCCCGGCGAGGCGAGCGCCCTGTGCAACCTCTCGCGCATCCACCTGGCCACCTCGCGCACGGCGAGCGCGGTGGCGCTGGCCCAGCAGGGCACGGCGATGTACGACGACATGGGGCACGACCTGCGGGGCGCCAACGGCCGGTACGCGCTGGGTCTCGCGCTCACGCAGAGCGGCCAGCTGTCCGAGGCGACGGAGTGCCTCAACCAGGCGCTCCAGGTGTTCCGGGACAGCCGGCAGCGCCTGTGGGAGGGCATGACCCTGTTCCGGCTCGCCGAACTCGACCTGGCGGCACGGCGGCCCGCCCAGGCCGCGGTCAACGCCGAGGCGGCCCTGACGCTGCTGCGCGGGATCGGCGGCGAGTGGCGGCGGGGCAACGTCCTCACCGTGCTGGGCCGCGGGCTGAACGGCATCGGGCAGCCCGGCCGCGCCCAGGTGTGCTGGCGCGAGGCCCTCGACCTCTTCGAGACGCTGGGTGCGCCGGAGGCGGACGAGGTCAGGGGCCTGCTGACGCCGTCGGCCGCCGCCTGAGACCCTCGGATCCGCCCCCGCCACACGGGCGTTCATCGTTCGTTTATCGCGGTCCGACACTCTCAGCTGTGTCGGGCCGTCGCGTCGGGGGGCAGACGGAACGGCAGATGGCCGGGCATCTATGGTGAACCGGCCCTGAGGATCCGTCCGGCAGTTCTCGGGGGAGTTGCCGGGCGGATCCCGCCCAATCACCGCACGTAACAGGGGAGCCAGTGAGATGAGCGACGACAACAGCACCGACAACGTCCACGCCACGGACGAGCCGACCGCCGTGACCGCGGACAACGTGCACGCCACGATCGAGCCCGTCACGGTGAAGAACGTCCACGCGACGGGTGAGCCGATCACCGCGGTGCTCGACGAGGACACCGACGCCTCGACCGACAACGTCCACGCCACGGGCGAGCCGGTCTGACCGACCGCACCGCACGGGGGACCGGCCGCGACGGCTCAGGGGGAGCCGTCGCGGCCGACGTGTGTCCGGAACCGGTCCGGCCCCCCGAGCCCCACCGCGTTGACGGGAGACCCCTGGAGGTCCCTCATCTCCCCCGCAGCTCCCCCTTGACCACCTTCCCGCTGGCGTTCCGAGGCAGCTCCCCCACGAACTCCACCACCCGCGGCACCTTGTAGTTCGCCATCTCCCGTCGCGCCCAGGCGATCAGGTCGTCGCCGGTCAGTGTCACGTCCGGCCGCCGTACGACGTACGCCTTGCCGACCTCGCCGAGCCGTGCGTCCGGTACGCCGATCACCGCCACGTCCGCCACGTCGGGATGGACGCCGAGGAGCTGCTCTATCTCCGCCGGGTACGCGTTGAAGCCGCCGACGATGAACATGTCCTTGATCCGGTCGGAGTCTTCGCGGTACGCCCCGGCCCTGGCCGCGAACGGACGGCGTATCTGCGGCTCTACGACGGTGAGGTGACCCCGCACAAGCCGCTCACGTTCCGCCGCCACGGGGCGGACGGGCGGACCGTCGAGGTCTCCGGACGGGTCACGCGTCTCGATGTGGTCGGCCGCTCCGGGCCGCTCACCGCCGGGAACATCGGGGCGCTGACCGGCCCGAAGGACATCCGGGTCGGTGACCGGCTCGGCGAACTCACCGAGCGGGCACCGCAGTTCGCGCCGCCGACGCTGGAGACGGTCGTACGGGCGCGGCGGCCCGAGCAGGCGGCGGCGCTGCGTTCGGCGCTGCTGGCGCTGGCCGACCAGGACCCGTTGCTGCACGCGCGGCCGGCCGCGTCCGGGGCGACCGTGCTGCTCCTGTACGGGGAGGTCCAGAAGGAGGTCGTCGCGGCGACTCTCGTCCAGGACTTCGGCGTCGAGGCCGACTTCGAGCCGAGCCGGGTGCGGTTCCTGGAACGCCCGGCCGGGACCGGCGAGGCCTGCGACGAGTTCCCGTGGCACGACCACACCCACTACTGGGCGACGATCGGGCTGCGCGTCGAAGCGGCGGAGCGCGGCTCCGGCGGGGTCTTCGCGTACGAGACCGAACTCGGCGCGCTCCCACGGGCGTTCCACCAGGCCATCGAGGCCATCGAGGCCACGGTCCACGCGACCCTGCTCAGCGGGCTGCACGGCGCACCGGTGACGGACTACCGGGTCACCCTGACCCGCTCCGGGTACGCCGCCCCGATCAGCACGGCGGCCGACTTCCGCGGCCTCACCCCGATCGTGCTGCGCCGCGCGCTGCGGCTGGCGCGGACGCGGCTGTACGAGCCGTACGTCATGTTCGAGACGGAGGTCCCCCTGGACGCGCTCGCGCCGGTGACCGCGCATCTCGCCTCCAGCCGCGCCGAGTTCGCGGGGACGACGGGTGGCGTCGGCACCTGGCTGATCACCGGGGAGCTGCCCGCCCGCCGGGTGCGGGACGTTGAACTGGCCCTGCCCGCGCTCACCCACGGGGAGGGGATGTGGTGGTCACGGCCGTCGGGGGACCGTGAACTGCGGCCGCACTGAGGGGTGTTCACCAGCGCGGGGGCGGGAAACGGACGGCGCGGCCGGGGCACCCGTGGCGAGTGTCCCGACACGGACCGGACCGTGCTCCGGAAAGGTCACGGGACGCATGGGGCGGAGCGGCCGGGAAATGCTGTCTGCGGCCGCCCGGGACTCCTGGCGGGCCGGAACCATGACTTTTCACCCCTGTGCGCCCTCCATGCCCCCGTCAGCCGCACCATTCGACCAACAGGTCGGTCTGACAAGGCATTTGGGGGGCATGCGGATACCGAGGAAGGGAGGGCCGTCCCCATGACGACTTCCATCAGCCGTATACCCCGGCGCATGCCGGGCTGGGCGAAGGTGCTCACCGCCGTCGTCGTTGTGATCGCCGTGCTGTTCGCCGGGCTCAGGCTGGCCGTGCTCCCGGGACTGCGGGACATCTTCGGCACCGAGACCCAAGACCGTTCGGGTCCGGCGCTGCTCAAGTCCATTCAGGACATGAGCCGTTACGACGCGGCCTCCGGCAACTTCCAGGTCGTCGTGGACCTGGAGAAGGACGCCAAGTTCCTGCCCGACTCGATCCGCGGCACCCGCACGCTGTACGTCGGCGCGGGCACCGTGGAGGGCTACGTCGACCTCGGCAAGCTCGGCAAACAGGACGTGACGGTCAACAGCGACCGCACGTCGGCCAGCATCAAGCTGCCGAAGGCGACCCTCGGCAAGCCGGCGCTGGACCCGGACCACTCCTACACGGTCTCCAAGCAGCGGGGCCTGCTGGACCGCCTGGGCGACATCTTCTCCGACAACCCCAACAGCGAGCAGGCCGTGCAGAAACTCGCCTCCAAGCACATCGCCGAGGCGGCGAAGACCAGCGGCCTGACCACGCGTGCCGAGACGAACACCACCAACATGCTCAAGGGTCTCCTCGGCTCGCTCGGCTTCAAGACCGTGAACATCTCGTACAGCGCCTGACCGGACGCCGGCCGGCGAGGGCATCGCCGGCCGGCTCCCGGGTATCCGCCTGACGCCGCAGGAACGTTGACAACTGGAGGACCACCGCATGGCCCGTACCACCGCACGCCTGCGCACCACGAAGACGGATCCCGAACCGAAGCCGGCCCGCGCCGAGCGGCATCAACTCCCCCTCGTCCTGCGCGTGTTCTCGATGCTGCTCGCCTTCGCGTTCATGGTGGCGTTCGCCGTCGTCCTGGCCAAGCTCACCCTGGAGCCGTCCCCCGCGTCCAAGGCGCTCGTGCACACCAATCTGCACCCGGGCCGCTCCCTGAAGGCCTATCTCGACCAGCCGGCCATGCGGGACGCCATCAGGCAGATCGGCGGGAACGTGCTGCTCGGCATCCCGTTCGGCGTGCTGGTGCCGGTGTTCGCGCCCCGGGCGCGCGGCATCCTGCGGGTGCTGCTGCTGACGGCGACCGTGATGCTGCTGGTGGAGTTCGCGCAGGGGGCGTTGATCACCGGGCGGGCCTTCGACATCGACGACGTCATCCTCAACACCTCGGGCGCGCTGATCGGTTGGGTCCTGATGGGACGGCGGCTGGGCAAGGCCGTGCACGCGCGGAAGCCCGCGCCGAAGACCCCCAAGGCCGAGAAGCCGGCGAAGCCCGCGAAGGCGGCAAGGACAACAAAGGCATCGAAGGCGTCCAAAGCGCCGAAGGCCACTTCATGACCTTCGACTACCGGTCCGTAACATTCAACTACTGGTCCGTACCAAGGTATTGACGCTCCCCTTATCTCATCCCTTAAATCAAGAGGCGACGCTTTCACCCCCCACCTCAGTCGGCGTGCCGGTCCCCACGACCGCCGAAAAGAAGGGAATGACGTGGCCTCCCCACGCATGTTCCGCAGATGTCTCTTCGCCGCCCTGTCCGCCGCACTGGTCGCGTCCGCCGCGATCGGTCCGGCGCGGGCGGCTTCCTCGTCGGCCGCCCAGGCCGACGCCGTCACGTTCTCCGACACCTTCGACGGAGCCGCCGGCAGTGCCGTCAACTCCTCGAAGTGGACGCTGGAGACCGGCGACAACGTCAACAACCACGAGCGCGAGTACTACACGTCGGGCACCAACAACGCGGCGCTGGACGGCCAGGGCCACCTGGTGATCACGGCCAAGAAGGAGAACCCGGCCAACTACCAGTGCTGGTACGGCACTTGTCAGTACACCTCGGCCCGGATGAACACCTCCGGGAAGTTCAGCGCGCAGTACGGGCACGTCGAGGCCCGGATGAAGATCCCGCGCGGGCAGGGCATGTGGCCCGCGTTCTGGATGCTCGGCACCGACATCGGCTCGGTCGGCTGGCCCAACTCGGGTGAGATCGACGTCATGGAGAACGTCGGCTTCGAGCCCTCCACGATCCACGGCACCATCCACGGCCCCGGCTACTCCGGCTCGGCGGGCATCGGCGCCGGCTACACGCTGGCGAACGGCCAGGCCTTCGCGGACGCCTTCCACACCTTCGCGGTCGACTGGGCGCCCAACTCCGTCAAGTGGTCGGTCGACGGTGTCGTCTACCAGACGCGCACACCCGCCGACGTGGGCGGCAACACCTGGGCCTTCAACAAGCCGTTCTTCCTGATCCTCAACCTCGCGGTCGGCGGCTACTGGCCCGGCGACCCCAACAGCTCCACGGCCTTCCCCGCCCAGCTGGTGGTGGACTCGGTCTCGGTGACCACCAGCGACACGGCCACCGGGGCGGCGATCAAGGGCCTGGCCGGCAAGTGCGTCGACGTCAACGGGGCGAGCTCGGCCAACGGGACCGCCATCCAGCTCTACGACTGCAACGGCTCGGCCGCCCAGCAGTGGACCGTGGGCTCCGACGGCACGATCCGCGCGCTCGGCAAGTGCCTGGACGTCGCCAGTGGCGGCACCGCGGACGGCAGCAAGGTCCAGCTCTACGACTGCAACGGCAGCGCCGCGCAGCAGTGGGTCGTCAGCTCGGCGAACGACATCGTCAACCCACAGGCGAACAAGTGCCTGGACGTCACCGGCAACACCTCGGCCAACGGCACCCCGCTCCAGATCTGGACCTGCTCGGGCGGCGCCAACCAGAAGTGGACGGTCGGCTGACCTCGTAGAACCTCGGTGTTCAGTGCCTAGTGCGGCATCCAGGTGAGCTTGTCCCCGCCGACCCAGCGGACCACGTCCGGGTCGTCCAGGTCACTCACCGTGATGCCGCACACGGCCGCGACCTCCAGGACGTCCGTGAGAGTTCTGGCCTCGCAGACCATCTGGCCGTCGATCTCCACGATGCGGAACGGCGGGGTGCCCGGCTGCACCTTGAGCACCATGATCCGCGGGTGGGAGATGTGCGGGCTGGCGATTTCGGTCATGCAATAGAGCCTAGAACGCATCACGCGGACGCGAGTGGTCCACGGCGCCCGGCCGGGGACCGCTCGCGGGAGGAGGCTCGATGGATCCCGTGCAGGCACTGGACCGGATCGCCTTCCTGCTGGAACGCTCCCTGGCCCCGACGTACCGCGTACGCGCCTTCCGTACGGCGGCCAGGGTGCTGGCGGCGCTCCCCGAGGGCGAGATCGCCGAACGCTCCGCGGCCGGGACGCTGGAGTCCCTCAAGGGCATCGGCCCGAAGACCGCCCAGGTGGCCCGTGAGGCCCTGGACGGGCGGGTTCCCGCCTATCTGGAGCAACTGGAGGCGGAGGCCCCCGCCCCGTCCGGCCCCGGCGGCGAAACCCTGCGCGCCCTGCTGCGCGGCGACTGCCACCTCCACTCCGACTGGTCGGACGGCGGCAGCCCGATCGAGGAGATGGGCCGTACGGCGGCCCTGCTCGGCCACGAGTGGGCGGTGCTGACCGACCACTCCCCCCGGCTGACCGTGGCCCGCGGGCTCTCCCCGGAGCGGCTGCGCGAGCAGTTGGACGTGGTGGCGGCGCTGAACGAGACCTGGGCGCCCTTCCGGCTGCTCACCGGCATCGAGTGCGACATCCTCGACGACGGCTCGCTGGACCAGGAACCGGAGCTGCTGGAGCGGCTCGACGTGGTGGTGGTCTCCGTGCACTCGAAGCTGCGCATGGACGCCCGCGCCATGACCCGCCGCATGGTGGCCGCCGTACGGAATCCGCACGCGGACGTCCTCGGGCACTGCACCGGGCGGCTGCTGATCGGGCGGGACGGGGGTGCCGCGCGGCCGGAGTCGGTGTTCGACGCGGACGAGGTGTTCGACGCGTGTGCCGAGTCGGATACGGCCGTGGAGATCAACAGCCGTCCGGAACGGCTGGACCCGCCGAGGCGGCTGCTGCGGAAGGCCGTCGACGCCGGGGTGCTGTTCTCCATCGACACCGACGCGCACGCGCCCGGACAGCTCGACTGGCAGCTCAACGGCTGCGCGCGGGCGGAGGAGTGCGGGGTGCCCGCCGAACGGGTGGTGACGACCTGGCCGGCGGACGCGCTACTGGACTGGACCAATGGCGCGTGATGCACATCACCGGTCGCTGCGGCGTACACAGGAACACTCACCGGTAGTTCCCCGTTGAACAGACTGTGGGTGCGGAGGGAACAGTGTCCCCGGGCCTCAACCTCCGCCCACAGGGAAGATCGTTCGGCTGAAGCCCTGTGGAGCCTTTCGCCGCGAGGCGACCGCCGTCCGTGCCCACCACCTGGCCGCCCCGGCCGTGATTCCCCCGTCGCGGTCGGGGCTTCCCCATGTCCGGGTTCGCGCGCCCGCTCTCCTTCGCTTGACTTCGAGCGCGCTTCAATTCGTAGCGTTCCTCCCATGACCACTGCACAGCACAAGATCGGTTCGGGATTCGACGCGAAGAGCACCGCCGACGACGTCCTGGAGGGCCTCGACCTCGGGGGAAAGCTCGCGATCGTCACCGGTGGATACTCCGGCCTCGGGCTGGAGGCCACCCGCGCGCTCACCAAGGCGGGCGCCCAGGTGATCGTCCCGGCCCGCCGCCCCGACGCCGCCCGGGAGGCCGTGGCCGGACTGCCCGGTGTCGAGGTGGACGAGCTGGACCTCGGCGACCTGGAGAGCGTGCGCGGCTTCGCCGAGCGGTTCCTCGCCTCCGGCCGCACCGTCGCCTACATGATCGACAACGCCGGGATCATGGCCTGCCCGGAGACCCGGGTCGGGCCCGGCTGGGAGGCGCAGTTCGCCACCAACCACCTCGGCCACTTCGCCCTCGTCAACCGGCTCTGGCCCGCGATCGAGTCGGGCGGCGCCCGTGTGGTGTCGGTGTCGTCGAGCGCCCACCACAACTCCGGGATGCGCTGGGACGACGTCCAGTGGAGCCGGGGCTACGACAAGTGGGAGGCGTACGGCCAGGCGAAGACCGCGAACGTCCTGTTCGCCGTCCACCTCGACAAACTCGCCGCCGACCGGGGCGTCCGCGCCTTCGCGCTCCACCCGGGCGGCATCCTGACGCCGCTGCAACGCCACCTCCCCCGGGCGGAGATGGTCGAGCGCGGCTGGGTGGACGAGCAGGGCAACGCGCTCAACCCCGAGGGGTTCAAGACCCCGGAACAGGGCGCGGCCACCGAGGTGTGGGCGGCGACCTCGCCCCAACTGGACGGCATGGGCGGTGTCTACCTGGTGGACTGCGACATCGCCGAGCCCGCCACCGACGGCGACGAAGACCGCACCCACGTCAAGTCCTGGGCGACCGACCCCGAGCAGGCCGCCCGTCTGTGGAAGCTGTCCGCCGATCTAACCGGTGTGGACGCGTTCACCGGATAGTTCCGGGCACGGCTTCACGAAGGGTCGAGGTCCTTCGGCCCGTAGAGGGCAGCGGGCGCGCCGCTCATCAGCGCCCAGTAGCGGTCTCCGTACGACCAATGCCACCACTCCGTCGGGTAGTTGACCAGGCCGGCCGCACCGAGCGCCTTGCCCAGCACGGCGCGGTTGGCCCTGGCCTCGGCGGTGATGTTGTCGGCGCCGGTGTAGCAAGCCCCCTCGCTCTCCTCGGGGTTGGCGTTCATCGGCGTACCCATGTCGAGTTCGCGACCGTCGGCGTCGGCGAGGGTCAGGTCGACGGCCGCGCCCGCGGAGTGCGGGGCGATCTCGGGCGGGGAGACATACCGGCTGGCGGCGGACCGGACGCGATCGGCGGACCAGTCCGGGTTGGCGGCGCGCAACTCGTCGCCGTAGCCCTCGAAGTAGCGGCGCTGGAGGGCCGGCGGCCGGTATCCCTCGACGAACAGTAGGCGCAGGCCGTCGGGCAGCAGGGCTTCCGCTTCCAGGAGCCGGTCCAACACGCCCTGGCGCAGGTGGAGTTCGGCGCCGCTGTCCTTCTTGCGGCCGTCGACCAGCAGCGCACCGCTCACGTCGACGAGGGGCTCCCCGCACTCCTCGACGGGGATGGCGGCGACCCGGGCGTCGGACATCAGGATGATCTCGCTCATGGAGTGATCATCCCCCAACCGCCCGCCCCCTCAGTGCGGGGCGCGTTCCTCCAGTGCCGTGCGCCAGGCGGGCGGCGGGCCCTCGGTTTCGGGTTCGGCGCGGCGGCCGCCGCGGGCGAAGAAGTCGGCGAGGGGGAGGATCGCGGCGCCGACGGTGACCGCGTCGGGGCCGAGCCGGCCCAGCTCGATGGTCACGCGTCCGGCGGGGTGGCGCAGCGCGTAGGCGGTGGCGTGGTGGCGTACGGCGGGCAGGAAGCGGGAGCCGAGCTGGAGTCCGGCCCAGCCGCCGATGAGGATGCGCTCGGGCTGGAAGAGGTTGATCAGGTCGGACAGGCCGGCACCGAGGTATTCGGCGGTCTCCTCCAGGACGGCGAGCGCGACGGGGTCGGCCTCGGTGCCCTCGGGCGGGTAGGCGGCGACCAGCAGCGCGGTCATCGCGGTCTCCTCGTCGGTGCCCTCCGGCGGGCGTCCGCCCTGCTCGCGCCAGCGGTCCAGCAGCGACTCGGCGCCCGCGTACGCCTCCAGGCAGCCGAGGGCTCCGCAGCGGCAACGGCGGCCGCGGACCCGTACGGTCAGATGCCCCCATTCGACGGCCCGCCCGTTCTCCACTTCCGGGGTGACCAGGCAGGCGCCGACGCCGGAGCCGAAGAGGACGACGATCGCGTTGCGCGCGCCACGCCCACCGCCGAACCACATCTCGGCCTGGCCGAGGGTCTTGGCGCCGTTGTCGATGAAGTACGGGACGGCGTCGGGGAGTTGGGAGGTGGAACGGAGCAGCTCTTCGAGGGGGACCGCGTCCCAGCCGATCGTCTGGCCGTGCACGACGGCGCCGTGGTCCGGGGTGTGCTCGACTATGCCGGGCACGCCGATGCCTACGCCGAGGAGCTGTTCCGGTGCGATGTCGGCGGCGGCGAGGACCTCGGCTATGCCGTCGCGGATGTGGCCGACGATGACCTCGACCTCGTAGCTCTGCTGCTCCAACGGGCGTTCCGCGCGGGCCAGTTCGGTGAGGGTGAGGTCGAACACCTCGACGCGGACCCGGGTCTCCCCGACGTCGACGCCGATCATGTGGCCGCTGTGCGGGGCGACTTGGAGCAGGGTGCGGGGGCGGCCGCCGTCGGAGTCGACGCTGCCGGCCTCCTCGACCAGGCCGTCGGCGACGAGGTCCGCGACGACATTGCTCACCGAGCCGGAGCTGAGCCCGGTCGCCGGGCCCAGTTCGAAGCGGCTGAGGGGTCCGTCGAAGTACAGCCGTTGCAGTACGGCCGTGCGGTTGGCCCGCCTGAGGTCGCGTACCGTGCGCCCGTTCCGCCCCGCCATGTGGCTCCTTCCGAACCCCGCACCCTCTTAATTCACGCCCTGAACTAAGGGGCGGTGGAATGCACACTACGTGGTGGAAGCCGTCTCGTCGATCTCTCCCAGGGCGGCGAGGAGCTCGGGTCCGACCTTCTCCCGCCGCCAGCGGTTCTCCTCCTCACCGAACTCCCGGGGGACCGCCTCCGCGAGCATGATCAGGTAGAGGTAGCTGCGGTAGAGGGCGTAACGGAGGCGGGCCGACCGGTCGAACTCGGCCCGGCCGCCCGCCTCCCGGTACCCCGCGAGGAACGCCTCGTCCTTCCTGATGTCCCCGAGCAGCGCCAGGGACACGAAGTCGGCGAGGGGGTCGCCCCAGAACATGCGCTCGCCGTCGATGAGGCCGCCGACACGGGGTGTTCCGGTCGTGCGGTCGACCAGAATGTTGCCCTGCCACAGGTCGAAGTGGACGGCGCTCGGGACGGTGATCTCGTCGAGGGCGGGGTACGCCGTCCGGGCTGTGCGGGCGATGTCGTCGGCGGGGAGCGGCAGCCAGGCCCGGTAGCGGCGGGTGTCGTCGAGGACGGCGTCGTAGAGCGTCGTGAACGCGGTCCGCCAGTCGGGGGCGAGCGGGCCGAGGGCGCCGGAGGGGTAGCCGAAGCCGGGGCCGGTGATCTCGTGCAGTCGGGCGAGTCGGCGGCCCAACTCCGTGCGCAGGTCGGCCACTTCGGCATCCGTGAGGGAGTCGTCCCAGGGTTCGCCCGGGCAGAGCGTCATCAGGAGGGTGTCGCCGTCGAGGACCACGACACGCGGCGCCGCCACCCCGGCCTTAGCGGCGGCGCCGTAGAAGTCGGCCTCGGAGATGAGCAGTTGGCGTTCGTGCGCCAGGCCGGGGGCGGTGGGCGCGGTCTTGAGGACGTAGCGGCTGCCGTCGGTGAGGGTGAGTTCCTCGACGGTGTTGTAGGTGCCGCCGCCCATGGGGCGGAGGTGGGCGAGGTCGCCGGGTGGGATGCCCGCCGAGCCGAGTGTCTGCCGGGCCCGCTCCCAGGAGTCCGTCACCGTGCGTCCACCTCTCCCTCTCGGTCAGCCGGCGGCGTACACGTCCTCGACGTAACGCCCGTCCGCCATCAGTGTGTTGAGCCACCGCTCGGCCGCCGCGCCGTCGGCGCCGGTCGTGCGGTCCCGGTACAGGGTACGGAACGCCTCCCGCACGCCCGGTGCCATGCGGGAGCCGTCACCGCAGACGAACACCCGGGCGCCCGACTCGAGCAGGGCCCACACCTCGTCGGCCTCGGCGGCGACGCGGTGCTGGACGAAGGTCACTCCGCCCGCCGGGGCCGCGCTGAAGGCGGGGCGGAGCGAGACGGCTCCGGCGTTCTCGGCGGCGCGGAGTTCGTCGGCGTGGAGGTAGTCGGCGTCGGGTGCGTCGCAGCCGAAGTAGCAGAGGGCCGGGGCGAGTTCGGCGCCGGAGGCGAGGGCGGCCGTACGGTCGGCGATGGTTCCCCGGAAGGGGGCGAGGCCGGTGCCCGCCGCGATCATCACGACCGGGGTGGAGTCGTCGATCCGGAAGGCCTCGCGGCACGGCTGGACGCGGGCGTACACCGTGTCGCCCGGCGCGACGGTGTTGAGGTGACCGGAACCCGTGCCCCGGTAGACGCCCTTGCCCGAGCGGGCCGGGGCCTCCAGCAGGGAGACCATCAGGTCCGCGTGGCCGGGGTCGATCGCGGGCGAGGACGAGATCGAGTAGTGCCGGGGGCGCAGCGGGGTGAGCAGGTCGAGGAGCGTGGGCCAGTCCAGGGCGCCGCGCAACGCCGGGTGGTCCTCGACGAGTTCGACGAAGGTACGGGCGTCGTCGGTGAGGGCGGCGAGGGCCGTGCGCTCGGGCGGGCAGGGGTTGGCGGCGGCCAGCGCGACCAGCTGGCCGGCGGTCAGGCGTTCCTGCAACTCGACGTGGTGGGTGAGGAGTTGACGTACCGTCACAGGCCGGTCGACCGCGAGACCGTCGCGGCGCGGGCGGGCCGGGCGGATGTCGAGCACGGCGTCGAGGTCGACGCCGAGGGCCGCGGCGGCGCGCTCGACCAGAGCCGGCGCGTTCACGGGCAGGACGGTCAGGTGGTCGGCGGTGCGGTAGGCGGTCCCGTCCGGCAGGGCCACGCGCACGAAGCGCTTGCGGCGCGGGTGGCCCGGTGCGGTGAGGTCGTGGGCCTCGGTGACGGTCATGGGGACGAGACCGTGCCGTTCGGCGAGGGCGTCCAGGTGGCCGCCGGTGAGGGTGCGGACCTCGTAGGCGGTGGCCGGTTCGACGGGTTCGGCGGCAGCCACGGCGTCGGGATCGCCGTACGTCTCCAGGATTGCCGTGCGCAGCCGGTCCGTGAACTCCCTTACGGCGCCCGCGAGATCGCCGGAGGCGTCGGCCGCGGCGCGGTCGGTCAGGCGGGTGGCGCCGAGTTCGGCGAGGCGGGCGTCGACGCGGGTCGGCATGTGCTGGTAGGTGGCGGCCCAGTTGCGGTCGCCGACGCCGAGGACGGCGTACGTCACGCCGGCGAGGTCGTGCGTCTCCTCCAGCCAGGCGGCGAAGGCGAGGGCGTCGTCGGTGGGACGGCCGTTGTAGGAGGCGGAGGTGATGACGACGGGCCGGTCGGTGGGCAGTCCGTCCGCGTACGCGTCCAGCGGCGCAACTTCCACCGAGCACCCCAACACGGCTGCCTCGTCCGCCAGTTGGGCGGCGAACTCGCGGCAGGTGCCGTAGTTGCTGCCGTGCAGGAAGAGGGCCGCGGTGCCGGGGCGGACTCGGGCGGGCAGGGTGGCCGTGTCGGCCGTAGGAGTCGCGGGGGCTTCGACCGCACCCGGAAGCGGCGTGTGCACACGGTCGGCGGGGGTGCGCGGGGTGAGGGTGAGCGTGAAGCCGTCGGGCTTGAGGGTGAGGGTCTCCTTCACCGTGAGCCGGTAGTCCGCGTGGTCGTGCAGCCGGTAGCGGTGGACGAGCATCGCGAGCAGCATGGTCGCCTCGTGCAGCGCGAACTGCCGTCCGATGCAGGCCCGTTCACCGGTACCGAACGGCTTGAAGGCGTGCACGGAACGTGCCGCCTCCGCCTCGGGCGTGAAGCGCGAGGGGTCGAACAGCTCGGGGTTGTCGCCCCAGCCGGGCTGCCGGTGCAGCATCGGGGCGATCACGGTGACGGCCTGTCCGGCGCTGAGCGGGATGCGCCCGCCGAGCACCGTGTCCTCCAGCGCGTGCCGGCTGAACGCGGCGGCCGTGGGCCACAACCGCAGTGCCTCGTTGAGGACTTGGCGCGTGTAGGTGAGCCGGCCGACCTCGTCGTACGTCGGTTCCGGGTCCGCCGTGTCGCCCCACAGCGCGTCCACCTCGCGCTGCACGAGCTGGAGCACCGCCGGATGCTTGGCCAGGTAGTACAGCGCGAACGACATCGCGCCGGACGTCGTCTCGTGGCCCGCGATGAGGAAGGTGATCACCTGGTTGCGGATGTTTGCGGTGTCGAGCGTCGTGCCGTCGGCCGGGTGCTCGGCGCTGAGCATGAGTCCGAGGAGGTCGCCTGCGTCGGCCTGGTCGGTGCCGGTGCGGGCGGCGATGACCTCGTCGACGACCTGGGCGAGGTAGTCGGCGTCGGCCCGGAAAGCAGCGTCGGCCGCCGAGTGGTCCTCGCCCGGGACGCGCGCGAGCCGGGTCATGCTCCACTCCAGGCAGCGGACCATGGACTCGACGAAGGGATGCGGCTCGTCCCGCTCGAACGACCCGAAGTCGTAGTCGAATCCGGCGAGTCCGATGGTGTCGAGGGTCATCCGGGTCATGTCGTCGGGCACGTTGACGGGCTGCCCGTCACGGGCGCCGCGGTCCCAGGCCCCGACGAGCCGGCGGGCCACCTTCAGCATCACGGGGTGGTAGGTGCGCATCGAGCCGAGCGCGAACGCGGGCATCAGGATGTCGTGCGCCTTGGCCCAGTTGGGCTCGTCGTTGTACGCCGTGAAGAGTCCGTCGGCGGCGAAGGCCCGGACGTTCTCCAGGGCGGGCCCGATGTGCTTGGCGAACCGCCGCTCGTCGGCGAGGTCGGTCACCAGGTCCAGATCGCTGACGAAGAGCGTGTCCCGCCCGTGCAACCGCCGTACGAACACCGGTCCGTGACGGCGCATCAGGTCCATGATCTGCTGCATCGGGGTGCGGCCGGGGCCGGTCGCGGTGATGTCGACGACGGGCACGCCCGGGAGCGTGTCGACGGGCTGGGGGTGCGGCGCGGTGGGGGGCATGGCGCGACAACTGCCTTTCGCGGTACGGAAGTACTGCGCTCCAGCGTGCTCGCCCCGCCCCGGCGGACCGCGCCACGGGACTACATGATCGTGTAGCGAAAAGCACCGATGGCGTCTTGCGCGGACGGCTCCGTCCGGCTAACCCGTCACCCCGGCACGGCGGGCGAGGCGAACTGAGTGCGCGTACTCATGCGCGCCCCGCGACCGGCACGGCACTGTGTGGTCATGACCCAAGCACTGCCGGAGCGTCCGGCACGGGGCAGCGGATGGCCGTGGTCCAGCCGGACGTCTCGTCCTTCGGACATCACCGCCGCCGTCGTCCTGTTCCTCGGCGAAACCGCCTTCTTCGCGTGGACGACCTTCGGCCATGGCATGGCGATCTGGGCCGCGCAGGGCGACCAGGCCGAGATCGACGCGGCGACGCTCGCCGACATCGCCTGGATGGAACACTTTCTTTTCGTCGTGCTGGCTCTGGCGGGGCTCGCGGCGCTCTCCCGCGCACCGTGGACGCTGGTGTCGCACCTCCTCGGCGCCTTCTTGGTGGCCGCGGTGTTCACGAGCGTCCAGAGCGGCTACGACCGTGCTCATCCGGCCCCCGCGCCCACTCCGGGCGTCTCCTACACGCCCTGCCTCAGCGGCAGTGGGAAGTGCCACTGAGCTGCATGATTGTGTAGGGCGGCAGGACGGCGTGGCAGGAGGTGCCGGTGGACTGGACCCGCAGGGAGGGCGTGGTGTGGCGCAACCGTGCCCTGATGCTCTTCGACCGGGTGTCGGTGCCGGTCGCGGTGTGTGATGTGTACGGCTCGGTGCAGGTGGCCAATCCCGCGATGGCGGC
The DNA here is from genome assembly GCF_048158785.1 of Streptomyces colwelliae. Classification (NCBI taxonomy): domain Bacteria; kingdom Bacillati; phylum Actinomycetota; class Actinomycetes; order Kitasatosporales; family Streptomycetaceae; genus Streptomyces; species Streptomyces colwelliae. Next base: position 27,851 of record NZ_JBLTJC010000058.1, read on the forward strand.
GGAGTGCGGTACGACGCCTGGGCGGCTGCGCGGCCTGGACGTGCTCGACCTGTTCCAGCCGCAGGAGTCGGGACAGGTGGAGCGGATCGCGCAGGCACTGCGGCTGCGGCACCGGTCGCGGTACCAGGTGTCGGTACGGTGGCGGGCCCCGAACGGCGCCGACCGCTATGGGGAGTTGACGGCCGACCCGGTCAGCGACACCGTGGAGGACACACCGGCCCTGCTGGTCATGCTGCGTGTGCAGGGCGAGGGCGAGCCCCATGACGGCGGGCCCGGCGAGGACACCCCCGCGCGGGTCACCCCGATCGAGGCCCGCATCCTGGCACTGCTCGCCGGGGGCGCCACCACCGCTCGCGCGGCCCGCGAGACCGGCCTCACGACGGACGGCGTGACCTATCACCTACGGCGCCTCTCGGCCCGATGGAACGCGGCGAACCGTACGGAACTGGTCGCCCGCGCCTATGCACTGGGAGTGCTCACGCCGGGGGTGTGGCCGCCGGCGCCGGTCACAGCCGCCGACGAGCGGTAGGCCGTACCCGCCCCCTCCGGCGCCCCGAAGCGGGCGAGGGTGTGCCAGACCATCTTCAGGTCCTGGAGTTCGTAGCGCCCGGTGCGGGCCGCGTCGCCGATGACGCGTGGGTCGACGACGCCGCGCTCGGCGATGCGGGCACCGAGGTCGGCGTACTCCTCGCCCCGGTAGTCCGCGTGGCGCCGCAGTTCCGACACGGTGAGCCGGTAGCCGGGGTGCCATTCGACGGGGCAGGGCAGGCGGCGGGCGGCGGTCTCGACGGGCGTGCCCCGGTAGCTCGCGTCGAGGACGAGGGCCTCCGCGTCCCGGGCGAGGACGACTCCGCCGTGCACCTGCGTCTCGATGTAGTCGTTCAGGGCGTCCTGCTCGTCGGCCTCGGCGAGGGCGACGAGGGACATGCCGGCGGCCACGCCGAAGTCGGTCGGTTCGGCCGCGCTGTCGGGGTAGCAGAAGGTGGCACGGGCGAGCGTCCCGGCGCCGAGCCGCAGATGCGAGGAACCGAACCGCGGCGCCGCGCCCACCACTTGGTGCCGGAAGTTGAGCGCGCCGTACACCGGTCGCTCGGGCGCGGGGGCCTCGTCGTAGGCACCGGCGAAGATCCGGCTCTCCCAGCGCCAGCGGTCGCCGCCGGGGTGCGCGGTGAGGCCGCCGTTGCTGGTGCCGGTGACGAACTGCGAGTGGTACGTGCCGTCCTGGGCCAGCGCGTCGAGGATCGGGCGGCCGGTCGCCGTCCGGTCGGGGTGGAAGTTGAGCGTGATGCGCAGTCGCGGGTCGACGGCCGGACCCGACGATCCCTCGGCCACATGCCGCAGCGCCCGCGCCTGTCGTGCCCCGACACCCTCGGCACCCTCGACGCCCCCGAAATCCATTGGCTCCTCCACCGCTCGCCTCACTACCCTGATGCCGAAACCTAGACCCCCTAGGTTTCGGCATCGGACCGGACACCGTCCCAGGAGCCCCCCATGAGATCACTCACCGAGCACGACATCCGCGACTCATTTGTCAACTGCTCGAAGGGCGAGGCCAAGCGGCTCGCGGTGCCCCGCGATCTCGACACCCGCCCCTGGGGCGACCTGGACTTCCTGGGCTGGCGAGATCCCGGGGCGCCCGACCGCAGTTACCTCGTCACCGAGCGGCCGGACGGGCTGGTCGGCGTCACGCTCCGCTTCCCGTCCTCGCAGCGCGGCTTTCTGCACCGCAGCATGTGTTCGCTGTGCGTGACGACCCGCCCGGGCGGCGGTGTCTCCCTGATGACCGCGCGTAAGGCAGGACCGGCGGGCCGCGAGGGCAATTCGGTCGGCCTGTACATGTGCACCGACCTCGCGTGCTCGCTCTACGTGCGCGGCAAGAAGATTCCCGAGTCGGGCATCCGCATCGAGGAGAGTCTGACCGTGGAGCAGCAGATCGACCGGGCGGTGGGAAATCTGTCCGCGTTCCTCGACAAGCTGTACGTCTGACCTCAGTCCTCCCCCACGGCGATCACGATCTTGCCCCGGTTGTCCCGCCGCTCCAGCCGCTCGTGAGCGGCGCGTGCCTCGGCGAGGGGTACGACGGTCTCGATCGGCACGCGGTACGTACCCGCGGCGACCCGCTCGGCGAGTTCACGCAGGTCCGGGCGAGGGTCGTAGCCGCCGTGGATCTGGAGGTTGGTGAGCTGGAAGCCGAGGATCGACGCGTTCTTCGGATAGAAGTCGCGGGTGTCGACGGTGCTCGGCTCCAGGGCGACATTGGCGAGGGCGACGACCCGGCCGCCGTGTCCGATCTCGCGCAGGCTGCGCCCGAAGGCCTGTCCGCCGACCGTGTCGAGAATGACGTCCGCGCCCCGGCCGCCGGTGAGCCGTAGCACCTCGTCGACCTCCGCGTCGTCCGGGAATTCCGAGGTGTCGAGGGTGGCTTGGGCGCCGAACTCCCCTGCCCAGGCGGCCTTTTCGGGTGATCCGGCGAGGGCGACGACCCGGGCGCCGGTCTCGGCGGCGATCTGGACGGCCGCGGTGCCGACCCCGCTCGCGGCGGCCTTCACGATCACCGTGTCCTCCTTGGTGACGCGGGCGAGGTGCCGCAGGCAGTACCAGGCCGACAGCCAGGCGACGGGCAGCGCGGCCGCGTGCGTGAGGTCGATCCCGTCGGGCAGGGCGGTGACCCGGGTGGCGGGTACCACCGCCAACTCGGCATAGAAACCGGGTGAGTTCACGCCGTCGAGGGCCACGACCCGTTGCCCGACGGTGAATCCGGTGACGCCCTCCCCCAGCGCGGCGACCGTGCCGGCTCCCTCCACTCCCGGGATCAGCGGCGGCTTCCCGGCCCGGTGGTAGTTCCCGGACCTGATCAGGGCGTCCGCGCGGTTCACGCCCGCCGCGGCGACCCGCACCAGCACCTCCCCGGGGCCCGCGACCGGGTCGGGCACCTCGACCGGTACCAGCACTTCGGGCCCGCCGAACTCGTCGATCCGTACCGCACGCATACCGCACCTGCTCCCTGCCACGGCCACCGAATCCGGGCCGATCCGACTGACACCTCTTGAACTGGTGTCACCATGCGACACCGGATGAACCGGTGTCAAGAGCTGCCGGTCGCCGTCCGGTACACCGCATGAACCGGTGTACGCGAGGTAAGCTCGCCGCCATGACCATCCCGCCCGTCTTTCCGTTCATCGGCGGTCGCCCGTGCCTGAACTTCGTGGCGACGCTCGGCAAACGGCACGGCACCCCCGTCGAGCGGCTCCCCGACCCCGCGGCCCTGGCCGGCTGGATCACGGAGGCGGAGCTGTCGGCGGGTGCCGGGCCTGTACGGGTCACGGCCCGGGAGCTGACGGACGCGCGCACCCTGCGCGAGGCGCTCTACCGTGTCGTACGGGACGCGATGGCCGGGCGGGAACCGGCGGCGGCCGATGTCGAGCGGATCAACGAGGCCGCCGCGCGGCCGGATCTCGCGCCCCAACTGGGCGCGGAACGCTGGAAGTCGGCGCATCCGGCGCGCGCGGCGCTGGCGACGGTGGCCCGGGACGGCGTTCTGCTGGTGGGCAGTCCGCTGCTGGAGCGGGTCAAGGAGTGCGAGAACCCGGAGTGTTCACTGCTGTTCCTCGACGACTCCCAGGCCCGCCGCCGCCGTTGGTGTTCGATGGACCGCTGCGGCAACCTCGCGAAGATCGCGGGCTACCGGTCCCGCAGTCGGGCGTCCGCCACGTCGTAGAGGTGGAGCAGTGGTACTCGGCCCGGGTCTCCCTCAGGATGCGACGGGCGTCCAGTGCGGGTCGCGGCCGAGGAAGGCGAGGAGCGCCTCGGCCCGGTCGTACTCGTCCCCCACCTCCAGCGCGGGCGCGAACACCCGGTAGGACTCCCGGAGTTGATCGACGAGCCGGTCGGCGGCCGGCCAGATCCCCTCGGCCAGCTCCGCCGCCAGCGGCCGGTTCTGGCCGGTGGCCGCCGCGATGTCCCAGGCGTGCACGGCCGCGTCCATGGCGGCCGTCGCCGCGGCGAACGGGAGGGGCATCGGGCCCAGCGGGGTCGGCACCTGGTCGGCGTCGGCGGGCAGGTGGGCGTAGCCGTCCGCCACCGCGCGCAGCACCTTGTCGAGCTCGGCGACCGGGTCCCCGTCCAGGGCATCCTCGGGGTGGAAGGGGTCGGAGCCGGGCCGGTCGCCGGTGAGGACGAGGCCGTAGGCCTGCTGGTCGATGCGTGCGTGGTTGAGGACCTGGCGTACCGTCCACTCGCTGCACGGCGTGGGCGCCGCCCAGGCCGCCTCGGGCACGGCGGCGACCACCTCGCGCAGATAGTCGTGCGAGCGGGTCAGTACCTCGATGCCCTGGATGTTCGTCATGAACGCTCTCCTCCCCTTCGCTCCGTGCGGTGATGCCAATCTAGAAGGCCTTGCGGACAGCTACGGTCCTCAACGAGCACGTTCAGCGCACCCCTGAGAGGGAATAGGCCAAGGATGCGAGATGTCCGTGAGTGGACTGCGCCACTGGTGCGGTTCCTGGGACGGCACCGGGACCCGGTGGTCGTCCAGACGCTGCGGTCGGCGACCGCGGCGACGGTCGCGTACGTCGTCGCACTGCGCCTGAGCCCCGAGCCCGCGCCGCTGACCGCTCCCCTGACCGCGCTCCTCGTCGTCCAGGTCACTCTCTACGCCACCCTCACCAACGGCATCCGCCGGGTGAACGCCGTGGTCGCGGGCGTCCTGGTCGCCATCGCCTTCAGTCTGCTGGTCGGTCTGACCTGGTGGAGCCTGGCCCTGCTGATCGTGGCCGCACTGGTCGTCGGACGGCTGGTCAAGGTCGACGAGTACGTGCCCGAGGTGGCGATCAGCGCGATGCTGGTCCTCGGGGTCACCACGGTCGGCAACACGGCCTGGGCGCGGGTCGTGGAGACGCTGATCGGCGCGGTCGTCGGGCTCGCCTGCAATCTGCTGCTGGCTCCCCCGGTCTGGGTGGACGAGGCCGGCGAGTCGATCGAGGGGCTGGCCCGTCGGCTACGGCGGCTGATGCGGCGCATGGGCGAGGAGGCGGCGGGCCGTACCCCCGTCGACCACGCCACCGCCCGGTTGCACGAGGCGCGGCGGCTCGACCACGACATCGTCGAGGTGGACGCGGCCCTGAGGCAGGCCGAGGACAGCCTGCGGCTCAATCCGCGCGTACGGGAGGGACTGCTGCACCGGGTCGTGCTGCGGACCGGCCTGGACACCCTGGAGATCTGCACGGTCGTGCTCCGCGTCCTCGCCCGCACCTTCACCGACCTGGCGAAACAGCGCGACCCCGAGCCGCTGTTCGCACCGCCGACGGGCGCCGCCGTGGAACAGCTGCTGTCCGAGATCGGCGACGCCGTGGTCAGTTTCGCGGTGCTGGTGACCACCGATGTGTCGGTGAGCGCCGAGTCCGCGGAGTCGCGGCTCACCACCGAGCTGCACACGGCGGCCGCGACCCGCGACAAGCTGGCCCAGCTGCTCCTGGAGGAGGTCCAGCGCGACGCGGCCCAGTGGCAGCTGCTGGGTGCCGTGCTGACCGAGGTCAACCGCATGCTGGACGAGCTGGACACCGAGCACCGCTCGCGCCGGCTGCTGGAGGAACTCGACCGGTGTACCGCCGAGCAGCGGGAGCGGATGCCGCGGCTTACCTGGCTGCGGGAGCGGGCGCGCTCCAGCAGGGTGCGTATCGCCGTGCGTGCTTCGAGGCGGGCCAGAGGGGCGCCGAGGCAGTAGTGGATGCCGTGGCCGAAGGCCAGGTGGCCGGGCTCGGGTGTCGTAGGTCTCGATTCGGTTGGGCGGAGCGGCAGTTGGGCCGTGGCGCAGCTTCAGCCGGCTGTGCGGCGAGTGCGGTGTCGAGGGCGGTGCGCGCGTCGGTGGCGGCCGGTGCCGATCGCCGTGTCGGCGGGCGACACCCTTGATGCGACGGCACTGACCGCAGCAGTCACAAGGAACAGAGCAGCATGATCCCGTGCAAAATCACCTGGCGGAACGAGCGCACCGCCGATATCCGTTTGCACGCCATCGCCACTCGGGTCAACGTCGCCTGACACCTGACGAAGGCAGAGAAGATGACCACGCGGACCCACCACGTCGACCACGAACTCATCCAGGCCGCGGCGCACGTCGCGCGCACTCGCTGCCGGGACGACAACCACACCATGGCGGCCGCGGCACGCGCGCGAGACGGCCGGATCATCACGGCGGTGAATGCCTACCACTTCACGGGAGGCCCCTGCGCCGAGCTGGTCGTCATCGGCGCGGCAGCCGGCCAGGGCATCTACGAGCTGGACACGATGGTCGCCGTGGGCGACCGTGACCGGGGGTTGTTCCCCCGTGCGGCTGCTGCCGTCAGGTCCTTCTCGAGTACTTTCCCGCCCTCAAGGTCATCGTCGGCGAAGGCGACCGCGTCCGAACCGTCCCGGTCACCGACTTGCTGCCCGAAAGCTATGTCTGGGCCGACCATCAACTCGACCAGGTCGACGCCGAGTAGACCGCGGCATTCGGCTGTCCGACGCCGACGGTTGCTGGGGTTGTCGTGCAGGAGCGGGCGTTCGGTCGTTTGCGGCTCTGGTCGGGTCTGCGGCTCAAGCACTGGGTTGGCTGTGACGCAGATGTACCCCGCCATTCCCCCTGACTTACCGCTTCATGTGGCACGGCCTGAGGGGGTGAGGCAGCCGATACTTGTCCTTGAGGACGCGACCCTCTCCCGCTGACAGTCGCGGTCCCGGGTTCGTCGGGCGGGGCGGACCGGGTCCGGGCTGGCGGGCGGCGCTTCCTGGGTTCAGGTTTCTGAGGGCTCGTCGGCGATGAGGTCCAGAAGCTGGTCGGGGGTGAGAGTGGCAAGGTCGACGGAGCGGTCTTCGCGCACGAGCCGTACCGTCGCCTGCTGCGCCCTGAGCTGTCGGGCGCGTTCGATGAGCTCGCTGGCGCGGCGCCGTTTGTGGATGCGGTCGGCGATGTCCGCGACCGCGAGCATGGCCGATGGGATGGACACGATCAGGGACGTCAGCGCGAGGGGATCGACGCCCTTGGTGTCCGGATCGGTCGCCGGTTCCGCTGTCGGAGCTGGTTCGGGTGGGTAGCCCCAGTTCGCGGTCAACGCGGCGACGCTCTTCTCGGCGGCTTCGACGTCCGCTCCGACAAACTCGATGATCATGATTCCTCGGTTCCATCGTCGGTGGCCTTGAGCAGCTCATCAAGCAGGTCAACAGCGTCTGCGAAACCGATCTTGGCGGCAGCGGCTCGGCTCGTCTGACACACCTGTCGGGCCTGCTCGCGTTCACCCACGGCCAGCAGAAGTCGCCCCAAGGTAATCCCGACGACCGCGATGCCATCCGGCCGTTGAACCTTCAGAAAGAGCTGAAATGAGGTGAGCAGCCTCGGCACTGCCGCGTCGAGATCCTGGTGACTCAGATCGATTTGCGCAAGGTCCCAGTTGGCTGCCGCGATGCCGTCCATGTCGCCGAGCTGCTCATTGACTTCCAAGCGCTTGAGCTGCAGTTCTAGGGCCTCGTCGATCTCGCCCCGCTGCTGGAGGATGTCGGCGATCTTTCCCCAGGTGACTGCGGTCGAGCGGGTGTCACCGATCCGCTCGTATACCGGCAGTTCGACCTCGCGGCGGATCCGCAGCGCTTCGTCGATCTCGCCCCGCTGCTCGAAGATGTCAGCGATCTGGCCCCAGGTGACTGCGGTCGAGCGGGTGTCACCGATCCGCTCGTATACCGGCAGTTCGACCTCGCGGCGGATCCGCAGCGCTTCGTCGATCTCGCCCCGCTGCTGGAGGATGTCGGCGATCCTTCCCCAGGTGACTGCGGTCGAGCGGGTGTCACCGATCCGCTCGTAGACCGGCAGGGTGTCCTCGCGGTAGATCCGCAGTGCTTCGTCGATCTCGCCGCGTTGCTGGAGGATGTCGGCGATCTTTGCCCAGGTGACTGCGGTTGAGCGGGTGTCACCGATCCGCTCGTAGACCGGCAGGGTGTCCTCGCGGTAGATCCGCAGTGCTTCGTCGATCTCGCCGCGTTGCTGGAGGATGTCGGCGATCTTTCCCCAGGTGATCGCGGCTGAGCGGGTGTCGCCGGCGTCGGTGAACAGTTGGCGGGCCTGGTGGAGCAGGTCCTCGGCCTGGTCGACCTCGCCGCGGGTGATCAGACGGTTGGCGTGGTCGTAGAGGACTGCGGCGTGGTCGACCGGGTCGGTCTGCCGGTCGCTGGTCCGGGTCTGCTGGACGGCACGGTGGAGCAGGGTGTCCGCGTGGTCGCCGTCGCCGCTGGTGACGGCCGCGTCGGCGACGGCCCGTAGCAGGATGACAGGAACCTCGTGGTCGTGGTGGTCGAGGAGGGCGATCGCGTGGTCGCCTAGCTCAGCGGCGGTGGAGGCGAGACCTTCCCGCAGGGCGGACACGGCCGCGGCGGCGCAGTCGGCGGTGATGGTCGGGTTGTCGGCGACCAGGGCCAGTTGGGTCAGCTGCAGGTCCAGGTCGCTGCCGCGCGCGGGTCGGGGCGTGGCACCGCCCCACCGGGCGTACAGCGGTTCGGCGGCCACGGTGGCGAGGGCGGTTCGCTCGTCGGGGGTGAGGGGGGCCAGGCGTCCGGCCGCGAGGGCGTTGGCGGCCAAGGCCGGGGAATCGGGGCGGTGTTGGTCGGGAAAGGTGTCAAGGAGCCCAAGGCCGCACAGGCGGGACGCCGATCCGCCGACAGCGGCGGCGAGGATATCGATGACGGGTTGCGGGACCGGGACGGTGAACAGGGTGCAGGCCCGCAACAGGTCACGGTGGGCAGGGCCGGCCTGGTCGAGGAGAGTGTCGAGAGCCAGTTTCTCCAGGAACTCGCCGATGTCGGAGTTGTCGGCTGGGAGGTCGCCCTGGTGAAGGTAGGTCTCCATGCCGGTGACGGCGGCCTCGGCGCGGGCCTGGTCGACCTGGCTGCCGTAGACCAGGCGCAGCCCGATGAGGTCCTGCAGCCCGGGGTTGCCGCAACTGACGTCCAGGGCCCGTCGGGCCAGGTCGGCGCGCTCGGTCCGGTACTCGGCCGGGGCGAGATCCTGCTGACGGCGTTGGAGCTTGCGCTGGGCCGCCGGCGACAGTGGCTGCAACTGGACCGGTTCGAGTCGGGCCTCCAGCCCGTCGAGAGTGAACGTGTAGCGGCTGGTGACCAGCAACCGGCTGTCGGTGATGGCCGGGTCGAACGCTGAGAGCACGTCGGCGAGCGTGGTGGCGTGCTCGGGGTCGACCCGGTGCGGGCCGTCAGGGTTGGCGGTCAGGATCTGTTCGAGATCGTCGATGATCAGCAGGAGGGGTTTGCGAACGTCGTCGAGTTCCTGGGCGCACGGTCCGGCCAGCAGATCGATCAGTAGCGGTTTGAGGAGGTCCGGCTGTTGGCGGATCTCGGCACGCCTCGCTTCGATGAGAGTGCGGGCATTGGGGTTGGCGGCGAGGGCGTCGGCTATGGCGTCGAGGATCGCCGTCGGGCTGTAGTCGCCGAACACGACCGCGACGGCCCGGTTGGGGTGCCGGTCGGCGATCCGGGCGGCCAAGCTCGACTTGCCCAACCGGCCCTGCCCGTGGAGCAGGACCCCGGCCTTCTGCCCACCGCGCAAGGCCCGCAGCGTGTGCTGCAGTTCCGTGCGGCGGCCGACGAACATCTCCGCGGCCGCGACCGGTAGTTGGTGCTTGCGGTCCAGGAACGTCTTGGTCACATGGTGGGGTGGCACCATCTGGCGTTTGCGGGTTCCCGCGACCAGCGGACCGCCACCGGCCGGCCCCAGCCACAGCCGTGCCAGGTGCCATTCGGCGCGCTGGCGATCATCGGAACAGGCCAGCAGGTGGCGGCGGGCGTCAGCGACGGCCTCGGCCACCTCGACACGGCGGCTGAGCTGCCGGTACAGGCGTTCGGCGAAACGGGTGGCGGCCTGGTCGCTGACCGAGCCCTCCCAGCCGATGACCGCAGGAATCCCGGCGGTCACCAGCCCGGTGGCCATCGAGTGCGCCACCGACACGCCGGGCTCGGCTGCCGGACCGCCGCGGTGGTTGGCGCCGCCGGGAACATGCCCGGTCACGTCGGCACCGGTGGCGGTCAGACAGGCCGACACGAACGCCAGCAGCGGCCGAGGAGTCAACAGGCCCACCAGCGCGTCCGCGCTAGTCGGGCGCCCGTCCCCGAGGTCATCCTCCATCAGCAGGACGGGGGTTGCGGGCGCGTCGGGTTCCGGACGCCAGTTGTGCAGCCCGTGACACGACAGGTGAACCACCGGCATCCCGCCGAGCTCGGACAGACGCAGGCCAAGATGCTCGGGATTGCCGGAGTCCTCGACGACGAGATCGAGGCTCGTCTCCCCGACGGCGTTGAGGATGGCCATCTCCTCGGCCTCGAAGTCCAGTTCGTGCTGGCCCCGGGGTGCCGAGGCCATGAACGCCACCCCGAGCCGGTACTCGTCCAGGGCCTGCGCCGGGCTCGGCTGACCAAGCCGACGCGCCACGGCGAACAGCTTCGACTTCTCGGCGGCGAGGAACTCGCCCTCGGGGGCGGCAAGCAGCTCGTACGGGGCCCGCAGCAGTGCCCACGCAGCTGTGGACGGTTTCGCCGGCGCGCGGACCTCGAACACCAGCGGCGCCGACGCCTCATCGAGCAGGCGCGTCAACTGGCCGAGATCGCCGTCGAGCCACCGATACAACTCGCGTCCCACCGCGAGCAGCGTCTGGTTCTTGGAGCCGTTGCGCACGGCATCCACATACTGGCTGGCGACGGCGTTGAGCAGGTCGACGTCAGAGGTCTGCAACATCCGACGGGGTCCGATCCGCTGGCCATCAATGACCAGCTCAAACCCGTTGACGCCCACAATCAGCCCGGTAACCATACGTCATCTTATCGTCACCTACCGCCACTTCGGGGTCGGTATGGCGGCTCAGCCATCCGATGGGATCCGTTCCGCGGCTGCCTCGTCCAGTACGAGGCGCCGGTCTGTCGAGGCGGGGGATGTGCGGCCCGTGATCGGTGCGGTGTTTCCGATGGGCGACGTTCCGGAGGCGCACCGGAGGCTCGAAGCGGGCGGTGTGCGGGGGAAGTTCGTGATCGATGTGCGGGAGGTGTAGCGGGATTGCTTGGGCTCAGGGGGTGTTGAGGGTTGCGGTGAACTTCGTCCAGGTGGTGGGGGTAAGGCGGAGTATCGGGCCGTCGGGGGTCTTGGAGTCGCGGATGGCTATGGTGCCGGGGATGTTGCGGGCGACTTCAAGGCACTCGCCGCTTCCACTGCTGTAGCTGGACTTCACGAAGTCGAAGCCGTTCGTCACTGCATGTCCTCGCTGATGCTCTCGATCAGGCTGAGCGAGTCCTTGGGGGCCAGACTCAGTCGTGCCGTGCGTTCGAAGAACGAACTGTACGTCGAGCTTTCGGCGTCGTTTTCGACCCACACGGTAGCCGCGATGCTGTCGACGTGGACCACGTCCACCGCCTCGGTCTCGGCGAAGGAGATGATGTTGAACGAGCCCGCCATGCACGCGTGGCCGCCGGCCCGGAAGGGCAGCACCTGGAGGCGGACATTGGGAAGTTGAGCCGTCTTCAGCAGGTTCTGCAACTGCGCGCGCATCACCTCGGGGCCGCCGACCTGCTGCCGTAGCGCGCCTTCTCCGATCACCGCGTAGACCTGGAGTGGCTCGGGCGCCGACAGGCGGGCCTGCCGCCTCATTCGGACGTCGACGAAACCCTCGATCTCGTCGGGGTCCTGCCACAAGCCCTCGCTGACGACCACCCCTCGGGCGTACTCGGGTGTCTGCAACAGGCCGGGCACGAAGGCCTGTTGCCAGGTCCGCACGCGGGTCGCCACATCCTCCATCGCGATGTACTCGGCCATGGCCTCTGCCTGCGGCGAGTGCTGCCACCACCCCTTGGCCTTCCGGCGCTCGCGGTCGAGCTTCGCCAACTCCAGTAGTCGGGCTACGGATTTCGGCTCCTCCAGCCCGTAGAACTCGCACAGCACCCGGATGTCGGGGTCCCGCATGGGCACCCAACCCCGTTCCATCTTCACGATCTTCGAGTTGGTCGCGCTGATGGTCGCGGCGGCCTGTTGCTGGGTCTTTCCAGCAGCGTCACGCAGGCGCAGCAGCTCGCTACCGAGCTTGCGTCCCAGCACAGTTGACGCCCTGTTTCCCAGTTCAGCTGATCGGTTCACGTCCCAAGTGTCGCTCTACCGCCGTCACGAGTCGACGACTTTCGAGCATCGGAGACAATTGTCTCCGAACGACTTGCGCCCGAGCCAACTGGATCGCTACGGTCGGTGCTCGTCAGCTAACTCTGCGGCGCTCATTGGTGAGCCAACCGCACACGGAGGTGTGCCATGACCGAACCCCCCACCGCCCGCGACGCCGACCCCGTCCCCCACGAGGACCGTCTCGACT